>NZ_JMDX01000135.1:0-16646 GCF_000935845.1 Paenibacillus sp. E194 | reverse complement strand
GCAATAAAAAATTGATGTCCGGAATGGAATTCCTCTATATAATCAATCCGCTTACGTTCAAAACATATGAGGAATATATAAAAAAGGCTGCTACCTATCAAGGGCCAGTATTGCAGAAGCCGTCCAACCTGCCGAAGGGATATAAGTTAGCCAAAGCGGAAATCGAGTATCTGAAAAGTAAGGAGTTCGAAGCAGAAGTCAAAAAAGAAGCCGCCATTGAGGGACAAGGCAAATTGCTGTATGCGAAGAAGTATGATTGGAAGGTACCGGGCAAATTCAAGCTTGAGTATGTGAATGGCAAGAAGAAGTTCCTATTGGATATGCTCACGATCGACCCGAAAACAGCGAAAAAGCAAACAGGTTATGTCTATGAACCTCCAATCGAAAAGGTAAAAAAGAGAGTCCTGAAACTGCTTATAGTTTACTGTCTTGGAGGGTGAATGACAAATTAATTTCGATTCAAACGAACACTGATATGTCCAAAGAAGATCTAATCAAGCTTTCGAAAACGATGGTACTTGAGAAAAAATAATAAGCAGGGTTTCGTAATCGGACGAAGTATATCGAGTAACCCCCGGGGAAGATGTGAAGGATTAGCAGTTTTTCAGGGGGTTGTTTTTTGTTTTTTAGGGATTTTTTGATAATGATGTCACGAAAGGCACGGTGAGAATTGTTATATAAGATAAGACGTCAAAAGATTAACGAGAGAGGGGCAATTTGATATGAAAATGACAATGAAACTTGCAATCGCAACGATAAGCGGCATCCTATTATTTGGTTCGATGAATCTCACGGCAGAGGCAGCGTCTTCTCGTTCGATAAGCGATATAACGTTGAAGACGGCAGCAGCTAAACCAAAGACCATGACTGAGGGCGAGAAGCTGGAGAAAGCAGAGCAGGAGAGAATCGAGAAATTACTTGAAAAAAATCCGGATGATACCTATATCTTATATGTCAGTAATGAATTGACTAAAGTCAAAGGTAAAGGAGAGGTCTACTTGATGGGCAACTCCTTTCCAAAGTATAACAAATATGAGGACTATCTAAAGAAAGCATCCAGTTTGAAGGAAGCAACGCTGCAAAAGCCTGCTAACTTGCCCAAGGGATATGTCTTCTCCGCGGCAGAGATTACAGGTCCATATAGCGTTGATTTTGCTGCAGATTTGAAAGCAGAAGCGAAAAAATTAAACAAACAGATTTACTCTAAAAAACTCAATTGGACAACCACAAACGAAACCAAATTAGAATTCAAAAATGGAGACGATTTTATCAAAATAAGCAGCCGTAAGCCTGATGCGGTGGATAAGAAAAATTATAGTCAAGAGTATACCTATACAACCGCGGAAAAAATGAAAAAAGATAATCCATATGTAGGCGAGAAATATATAGTAAATTCGTTGGTTTGGATCCAACACGGCAAGCTGCTTTCCGTTCATACGAATCCAAAGAATCCAATGACGAAGGAAGAGATGATCAAGTTGGCGAAAACGATGGTCAAAAAGTAAGAATCGCCATGTTATTGATGCGAAACGTAAGATAGACCGATATTGAACACCCTCAGGGAAGACGTAGATCAGCATGTCTAACCTGGGGGTATTTGCAGTTCTTCGATTGAAAGTCATGTCACAATCAAATGGTTGAAATTGTTATATAAATGGTAGATATTACATGTCAAACAGGAAAGGTGCGATTTTATATGAATACGAAGATGAAAATAGCAATTGCTTCACAATGCAGCATTCTATTGTTCGGATCCATGCACCTCATGTCAGGCACAGCGTCAGATCATGCTATAAGCGGCATCAGCTTGAAGGTAGCAGCAACGAAACCAATGGCTGCGAATGAAGGCGAGAAGTTGGAGCAAGCCGAGAAGGCTAAACTTGACAAACTGTTGGAAAAAAATCCATGTGATATGTATCTGATATACAGCAGTTATCAGCCGAAGGGATTTGAGGTTTTTGGTTATGGCAACTTTAATCCGCGCTACGAGAAATACGAGGACTACGAGAAGTTGTTGCGTGTTATGAAAGAGCCAGCTCCGCAGAAGCCTGCTGATCTGTCGAAGAACTATACGTTCGAAGGGGTCATTGTTGCTGCGCCTTATACAAATGAGTATGCGGCAGCCCTGCAGGCTGAGGCGAAAAAGCTCGGCAAAAAGATCTATTCAAAGAAGCTTGAGTGGAAGGATACGAATATGATTCAGTTGCGTTTCGTGAACGGCAAGGATTATATTCAGTTCTCAAGTTATCGGATTGAAGAGATGGATAAGAATCAAAACGGATATGTCTATATCGCTGCTGCGGACGTGAAAAAGAAAAATCCAAAACTTGATCCTAAATTTATTACTACCTCATTAAATTGGTATGAACAGGGTAAGGGGTTCTCGATTTCAACCAATGCAGAGAATTCGTTGACGAAGGAAGACCTGATCAAGCTGGCGACAACGATGGTGAAAAAGTAGAACTACTGAAAATCATGTCACAAGAGGCATGGTGAAATTTGTTATATAAGATGAGATGACTAAAAGAATAACTAGAGAGGGGCATTTTGATATGAAAATGACGATGAAAATAGCAATCGCAACGATAGGCGGCATCTTATTAATTGGTTCGATGAATCTCGCAGCAGAGGCAGCGTCTTCTCGTTCGATAAGCGATATAACGTTGAAGACGGCAGCTGCTAAACCAAAGACCATGACTGAAGGCGAAAAGCTGGAGAAAGCCGAGCAGGAGAGAATCGAGAAATTACTTGAAAAAATCCGGATGATACCTATATCGTGTATGTCAGCAATGAATTGACGAAAGTCAAAGGCAAAGCAGAAGTATACATGATGGGCAACAGTATGCCGAAATTTGACAAATATGAGGACTATCTGAAGAAAGCAGACACTTTGAAGGAAGCAACACTACAGCAACCTGCTGACTTGCCGGAAGGTTATCGTCTCTCCAAGGCAGAAATTATGGGGCCATTTAGCGTTGATTACTCTGCACAATTGAAGGCGGAAGCGAAAAAATTAAACAAACAGATTTATTCCAAGAAAATCAACTGGACAACTTCGAACTGGATACGACTAGAGTACAAAAATGGAGACGATACGATTACTTTGGGAAGCAGAAATCTTGATTCGGTGGATTTGAAGCAAAATAAACAGGGATATACCTATGTAAGTGCAGCAGAAAAAAATAAGGAAAATCCTAAACTGGATAAGAAGAATTTATGGAACGAGCTGAACTGGAGAGAAAATGGAAAGTTGTATTATATCCTAACCAATGATAATCCGTTGAAGAAGGAAGAGATGATCAAGCTGGCAAAAACGATGGTGAAAAAATAGCTTGTGTCCAAGCCCATGCAGTCCGAATAGGATGTGTGGGCTATCTTATTGAGTGTGATCAACGTAAATCCTTAGATTAATAGGCGTCAAATTTTTGCATGCATGATTAAGGAGATTCAGAAAAGAAACCTGTTGACATTTCTGAACTACAAACGTAGTATGTGATATAACTACATGTGTAGTATAAAAAATAAATTTTTTGGGGGTTGCATGCATGAATCACATACCACCAATTACAGATGCGGAATTGGAAGTCATGCGCGTCTTGTGGGAAAAACCAAATTGTCCTTCCAGCGAGATCGTAAAACGGATGGCGGAGCGCATGGAATGGAGTCCGAATACAAGCCGTACGCTTCTGAATCGATTGGTGCAGAAGAAAGCGGCTGGAGTGAAGCTGGAAGAGGGTTCGAAGCGCACCCAGCTATTCTTTTCGATCATCAGCGAGCAGGAATACTTGCGATCTGAAACGACCTCATTTATGAAAAAGCTGTATGGCGGGTCATTAAAGCCGATGTTGGCCCACTTTCTAGAGGATAAGAATCTGAACGCCCAGGAAATCGAGGATCTCAAGGCTTTATTTGATGATAAACGCGGTGACAATTCGGAAAAGAGAGATTTCGAATGAGTCCGACAATGTATGAATGTTTATTATCGCTTTTCGGCTGGGTTCTCCGCGGATCTTTTATGGCCAGTATTCTTATTGTGCTGGTTCTTATCCTGCAATTTTTATTTAAAAACAAGCTTGAAGTTAGGTGGAAGTATCTGCTGTGGGTACCTGTGGCGATTCGTCTGCTGATGCCTTGGGCGCCGGAATCTTCACTTAGCCTATACAATGTTTTTTCGTTGGAGGCCATAGTTCCCGTTAGTCAAGAACAATCGCAAGCTCAACTTCCATCGGCTTGGTACAGCTTGTGGGAAAGTGCAGGGGAAAGGAGCGAAGCAGAGGCTCAAGCAGAGAATGCTGCTGATTCGGAGAAAAGCGTCCTTTTAGAAAGGAAAATAGAGGTATCCACTACCACATGGGACATGCGATTTTGGTGGAGTGGGTTCAAGCAAATGGGCTTCACCAATATGCTGATGTTAGTTTGGCTCTTGGGTGTCCTGCTTTTTGCTGCGAAAACCGTTTATGACCAGTTTCAATTGAAGCGAGCCCTTCGTGAGGGCAGAACAATTGAAACGCCTTATTTATCGACCGTGTTCCGCGAAACAAAGCAGTTAATGGGCGTAAAGCGTGATGTGAGGTTTGTGGCCAGTGAACGCATTCCCGGACCTGCCGTAGTCGGTTTTCGCAAGCCCGCGATCATAATTTCACCGAGTCTGCTCGTCACACTGCGAGGGGAACAGATTCAGTGTATTTTGGCACACGAATTTGGGCACATCCAGCGGCGGGATGTGGCGGTGAACTGGTTGATGCACATTCTGCTTATTATCCATTGGTTTAATCCGTTGTTATGGCTTGCTGTACAAAAAGCAAGGCAGGATCAGGAGATGGCCTGTGATGCATGCGTGCTGGATCGGATGAGTTCACAGCCAAATCTACAGCATAACCATACATACGGGCAGACCATCATCCATGTGCTAGAGCATTTTCATTTGTCAGGCAAACAACATCAGCCGAGTCTTGCCGGATTGTCCGCTACACATAAACAAATGAAGAGAAGATTGCTAATGATCAAGCGATTTCATAAAAAATCCTATCATTTGTCCATATTGGGGGTGGCGATTATGATTGCACTTGGCAGCGTGACGCTGGTAAATGCGAAGGGAAACGATGTTGATGCTGTCGAGTCCCCAGTTGTAAACGAGATCGCCATGAAAACGGCGGCAACTAAACCAGAAGCTGAAGGTGAAGGGAAGAAGCTGGAGAAAGCGGAGAAAGAGAGAATCGCCAAATTGCTTGAAAAAAATCCGGATGATACGTATATCGTATATGTCAGCAATGAAGTAAAAGGCGGTCTCCCCGTTGAGGGTTTTTCTCTTTCTGAATTTAATCTCATGGGAAGTCCTTCTCCTAGCTTCGATACCTATGAGGCTTACCTCCAAAGAGCATCAGCTTTGAAAGAGGCGGTACCGCAGCAGCCGGCTGACTTGCCGGATGGTTATATCTTTAGCAGAGCGGAAATTGATAACGTGTTCACTTCAAAGGATTTTGCACCAGTGGAGGCCGAGGCTAAAAAGCTGGGCAAACAGGTATATTCGAAGAAAATGAATATAACAAATAGCGATCATATCTCGCTAACGTTCACAAATGGTGAAGACTTTATCAATATAACGAGTTTCCATTGGAAGGAGAAAGATTTAGAAGAATATAAAAAGAGGAAAGAAAAGGAATATCTATATACATCCGCGAAAGACATGGAAAAGGAAAATCCGAATCATGAAGGAAGAAATTATCTTAGTTGGAGAGAATACGGTAAAAGCTTCCAAATTGTAACCAATCCGAGTAATCCATTGACGAAGGATGAGCTGATCCAGTTAGCGAAAACGGCAGTAGAAAAATAGATTTTTAAGCGATATATTTTTAGAAATGATGAAAATGGTTACAGAGTCTAAGGACTTGTAAAAAGCCCATGCAGTCGGAATAGAGTGCATGGGCTATCTTTTTGCATGTGATCGGCAAGTGGATATAGAAAGAAAAATCACACAAATCATGTTGACATTTATAAACTACAGATGTAGTATGTAATTAAACTACGGATGTAGTTTATAAGTCATAATCAAAAATGAGAGGAGTACTACAAAATGAAAGTAGCATCAAAAGTGGCAATTACAGCACTAAGCAGCATTTTAATGTTGGGTTCTTCTTCAGTAAATCTCATGGCAGAGGCGGCCCCATCTCGTACTTCAAGCAATATCACTGTGAAGACAGCTGCCGTCAAACCAGAGTTGATAAGTGAAGGTGAAAAGTTAGTAGTAGCAGAGAAGGATAAGATTAACAAATTGCTGGAAGGGAATCCGAATGATTCGTACATTTTATATGTCAGCAGTGAATTGAAGAAGAAAAGACAGTATTCCGGAAGGGTGGATTTCTTTTTCAGAAGTTTCTTTTATGGGAAGCCCCCGATCTCAAAGTTTCGATACTTATGAGGATTACCTCAAAAGAGCATCGACCTTGAAAGAGGTGGTGCCACAGCAGCCAACTGACTTTCCGGAAGGTTATAGCTTAACTAAAGCAAATATTTATTCTGTGTTCACTCCCCAGGACTTAGCAGCAATAAAAGCCGAGGCTAAAAAGCTGGGTAAACAGGTATATTCGAAGAAAATGAACCTGATAAAAAGCGACCATATCTCGTTATCGTACACGAAAGGACAAGACTTTATTAATATATCAAGTTTTCATTGGGACGAGAAAGATTTAGAAGAATATAAGAAGAAGAAGGAAAAGGAATATAGCTATACATCAGCGAAAGACATGGAAAAGAAAGATCCGAATCACGGAGGAAGAAATTATCTTAGTTGGAGAGAAGGCGGCAAAAGCTTCCAAGTGGAAACCAATAAGAACAATCCGTTGACGAAGGAAGAGTTGATCATATTAGCAAAAACGGCAGTAAAAAAATAGATATATAGACGGAATTACTGTACAAGCCCATGCAGCTAAATAGAATACATGAACCAAGTCCTCCCCATAAACTACAGTTCTAGTTTATGGGGAGGACTCAAAATGAGAGGAGCGGTATAACATGAAAGCAGCATCAAAAGTAGCAATCACAGCACTGAGTAGTATTTTTTTGTTGGGTTCTTCGGTGAACCTTAAGGTAGAGGCGGCCCCATCCCAACCTTCAAGCAATATCACCTTACAGACGGCAGCTGCTAAACCAGCGGCGATTAGCAAAGGTGAAAAGTTAGTAAATGAAGAGAAGGAGAAGATAAATAAATTATTGAAAAAAAATCCGAATGATTCGTACATTTTATATGTCAACAAGGAATTAAAGAAAGAAAAAGACAGTCTACCAGCTGGAAATATTTCCTTCTCAGAATTCACCTTCATGGGCAGCCCCCGATCTCAAAGCTTCGATACGTATGAGGCTTACATCAAAAGAGCATCGGCCTTGAAAGAGGCGGTGCCGCAGCAGTCGGCTGACTTTCCGGAGGGTTATCGTTTAAGTAAAGCGGATATTATTTCTGTGTTCACTCCTAAGGATTCAGCAGCAATAAGAGCCGAGGCTAAAAAGCTGGGCAAACAGGTATATTCGAAGAAGCTGAATGTGATCAAAAGCGACCATATCGCTCTATCGTACACGAAAGGAGAAGACTTCATTAATATATTGAGTTTTCATTGGGACGAGAAAGATTTAGAAGAATATAAAAAGAAAAAAGAAAAGGAATATCTGTATACATCCGCGATAGAAATGGAAAAGAAAGATCCGAATCACGAAGGAAGTAATTATCTTAGTTGGAGAGATGGTGGAAAGAGCTTTCAAATTGTAACCAATAAGGATAATCCGTTGACGAAAGAAGATTTGATCAAGCTGGCGAAAACGACAGTGAAAAAATAGCTATATATATTCATATTCGTTCATACGTAAAAGCCCATGCATTCCGAATAGGATACATGGGCTTTTATATGGTTAAAAACACAAAACAGGTTGACATTGTAAAAGTACAATTATAGCATGAGTATAACTACATGCGTGGTCTTGAACGATTGAGTTTGGAGGTTTCATGAATGAATAAAGTACCGCCTATTACGGATGCTGAACTGGAGGTTATGCGCGTATTGTGGGCGCATCCCGATTGTCCTTCCATTGAGGTAGTCAATCAAATGACGGATTTGATGGAGTGGAGCCCGAATACGACTCGGACGCTCCTGAGCCGCTTGGTTCAGAAGGAAGCAGCTGGTGCAAAGCTGGAGAAGGGGTCGAAACGAAACTATTTGTACTACCCGCTTATCAGCGAGCAGGAGTACCTGCGATCCGAAACCAAATCCTTCATGAAAAAGCTGTATGGCGGAGCTTTGAAGCCGATGCTGGCCAACTTTTTGCAGGATAAAAAGCTAAATGCGCAGGAAATCGAGGATTTAAAATCGTTGTTTGACGAGAACCGTGATGACGGTGGATCAAAAAAGAGCGACACGTAAATTCGAATTCATGCGCTACTACCCTTGGAGAAGACGGTGATACAGCCAGTCTTTTTCCAAGGGATTTTTTATTTATTGGATAAAAAGTCGATCCGTGTCACAATTCCCGTTTTTGAGTTGTTCATATAGATGAATAGAAAATTTCCATAATAGAGGTGCAGGGGAGAATTGTCTTTATGAAAATGACGTCAAAACTAGTAATTGCAGCAATATGCGGGTTGCTAATGTTCAGCTATATGAACAATGCCACGGAAGCGGCGCCAGCCAAAGGCACAATTGACTATACCGTGAAAGGCCCTTCGGGCGAGCCGAAGGTCTTTGAAGATGAGTTGGCAAGACTACATAAGCTGGTTGAGCAAAATCCGGGTGATGCTTATGCCGTATTTATTGACAATGAAAAACGAAAAGCAAGGGGCAGGAAATTATCTTCACCGGGTATGTCTCCCCTTCATTTGAAACCTATGAGAATTATTTGAAGAAGGCGACTGATTTAAAAGGAACCGTATTAGTAGAACCTACAAATCTGCCAGAAGGGTATTCCTTTACGAAAGCAGAAATACGGTGTCCCTATAGTCCGCAATTTAAGAACGATTTACGAGCAGAAGCCAAAAAGAAAGGTGCAGCTGTGTTGTCGAAGAAATATGAATGGACGGAAGCGGGGCAAATTGTACTGAAATATATGAATGGTGAGGATACGTTGCTTTTGGAATATATTGCACTTGGTTCGAAAGCATCCCCTGCCCAGAAAGGGTATCATTATCAAACTGCTGAAGAGGCAAGACAAAAGTTGCAGCCAGAATATCGGGATAGCCCGCAGCAAAACACACTTCTATGGACGGAACAAGGCAAGCAATTTCGAATTATAACCAACGAAGGAAATACATTGACGCAGGAAGACTTAATCAAAATTGCGGAAACGATAGTCAGAAGGTAAGTTGATATTGGCTAGCAAGCCCCAGTGGATATTTGGTATGCCAAGTATCTGTTGAGGGGTGTTTTTAGAATTAGGTTAAGATGATGTCACAATTGAGGGAATTGATATTGTTTCCTATTTTAGGTGGTTTAAGAATGAAAAAGGAGATGGAGTTATGAGTACATATAAACAATCATTATTGAAGAAGTTGATAGCGGTAACTTGTATGGCAGCTATATTGGGTACAGGAGCAGGAATAGCTGTCGTTGATTTACCTACGGCAAGTGCAGCGGCATCTGGTTCGAGTGTGTTTCAGGACTGGGGAGACTCTGGGGTAAAGGCGGCCAGCAAAAAAGGCTTGACGACAGTGAAAGACGCAAAGGCAACAAAAGACGGAGTTACGTTAAGCGTGCCTGAGCTTATGTACGACGGTCTTCGCTTTGTCATGGTGTTGAAGTCCGAAGGCGGAGAGAATCCACTGTATGCTAGTAAGAGTTATCTGATAAATGGACAGCCGCTTCAGGTGGACAAGCTATCGATGATGGCAAGTTCGGTTCCCGTGGAAAAAGGAAAAGAGAATAATATGTGCATGGTTGAGTTTACGAATGCCATCGATCCAAAAACGGGAGAGCCTATTCTTCCGAATGAGTTTGAGTTGACGATTAATGCGAAATTTGAGGCAGCGGAGATGACTCTAGTCATTCCGGTGAAAAACATCTCCAAACGTGATATAAACATACAGCCGAATGCCAAGAAGAATACGCAGAAATTTAGTTACGAAGTAATGAATCTGCGAATGACCGACGCGACGACAATGCTGCAGATTCACAGCAAGGGAGAAATTCCAAGCAGCAGCACGAAGCGACCGAATAAGTATCATCAATCCAAAATGTATTACGAAATCGTAGACGATAAAGGCAACGAGTTAGTTCAGTTCAGACTGGGCACGTATGCGAAAAAGCCGGATAAGGAGTATAATGAAAAAATCATGTATGCTCCATCTGTTTTTGGGACTAAATTTATTACCGTGAAACCTTTTACGCTTTTTGTCGATAAGAACGGGCTGCCTCTTGAGGATAAAAAACGAAACATGATAAAGGACTACCACAAAGCGCTGGAAATGAAGATTCAGGTTACATCGTAAGCTGTGTAACTAGTATATATAGGGATGAAAAGAAGTCGTGCGTTATGTTCGGCTTCTTTTGTTATTTTTCTGAAAATTATTGCAACAAAGGGTTGACGATCCGGTAGTTGTTCTGTATAGTTTCTTTAACAGTTAAAAGCATAAAAGCTTATACGCATTAAAGTATTAAAGTAAGTGCAAAAGTAAAACTACAATAAGAAGTGTCATCGATGAACGCATTTCTGCTTTAAGGGGTTAACTGGCACTGCGCATAGAAAGGGTGTACAATCATGATTGTTATTGTAAATAATGAGACATCTGAAGAACAGATCGCGAATATAGCCAGCATCATTGAAGGGCAAGGCAATCAAGTTCATATATCCCGCGGAACGGCTCATACGGTAATTGGGATTATTGGACATGCGGAGCCGAAGCTGGCAGAACATCTTAGACAAATGAAGGGCGTAGAGAACGTGGTTAAAATTACGAAATCATACAAACTGGCAAGTCGTGACTTCCATCCGGAAGATACAGTAATCGAAATCCGTGGCGTGAAAATCGGCGGCGGTAATTTGGTGGTTATGGGAGGGCCGTGTGCGGTTGAATCGCCTGCTCAGATTAATGAGATTGCACGGTTGGTGAAGGCAGCAGGCGGACAAGTTCTGCGCGGAGGAGCATTCAAGCCGCGTACGGGACCGTACAGCTTCCAAGGCATTGGCGTAGAAGGGCTAGAGATGATGAAGGAAGCGGGCGAGAAGCACGGACTTCTTACCATTACAGAAGTGATGACGCCTGAATATGTAGATATTTGTGCGGAGCATGCGGATATTTTGCAGGTAGGCACACGAAATATGCAGAACTTCGATCTGCTGCGCAAGCTTGGAGAGTGCGGCAAGCCAGTGCTGCTTAAGCGCGGCTTTAGCGCAACATATGACGAGTGGCTCAATGCCGCGGAATATATATTGGCAGGCGGCAATCCGAATGTCATGCTGTGTGAGCGCGGTATCCGCACATTCGAGACGTATACACGGAATACATTTGATTTGACCGCAATACCGGTTATGAAGCAGCTAAGCCACTTGCCGGTCATTGCCGATCCAAGCCATGCGACAGGACGCCGCGAGCTGGTAGAGACGATGTCGAAAGCATCTGCGGCTGCTGGTGCGGACGGTCTTATTATTGAAATGCATACCGATCCAGACAATTCGATGACAGGCGATGGGGTGCAGTCCCTCTTCCCGGATCAATTCGCTGGCTTGCTGCGCGAGTTGGAGCAGCTTGCTCCGTTATGCGGCAAGTCGTTCGAGACGAAGAAGATGGAGCCAGCCTTTTTTGATACGTGGGAAAAATAAAAATGGCGCAAGATAAGAGGTAAACCGAAATAACTAGGTTTACCTCTTTTTCTATATACTTTAAAAATGAAAACTATATACTTTTCAATATAAATATATATAATAAACAAGGAAACAATTTTTGAAAAAGGAAGTTGAAGAACATGACATTAACAATGGGTTTTATCGGGTTTGGAAAGTCAGCCAACCGCTATCACTTACCTTACGTGAATACGCGTGAGCATATAAAAGTAAAAACAATTTATGTCCGGAATGTTAACGAAGAATTAGCGGCTCCATATCGTGAAAAGGGTGTTGCCTTCACCACTGATTTGGACGAATTATTGAACGACAAAGAAATTCAATTGGTGACGATCTGTACGCCAGCACACACGCACTACGAATTGGCGAAACGAGTTATACTTGCTGGGAAATCCGTTATCGTAGAAAAACCATTCTGCGATACCGTTGAACATGCGCAAGAATTACTAGCTTTAGGCCGCGAAAAAGGTGTAGTCGTTATGCCTTACCAAAATCGCCGTTTCGATGGTGATTTCTTAGCTGTGAAGCAGGTCGTTGAACAAGGCTTCCTTGGTGACATTGTTGAAGTTGAATCGCATATTGATTACTTCCGTCCTGGTTCAATCAGCCGCGAAGGTGCGAAGGAAGAAGGTTCATTCTACGGTTTAGGTATTCACATGATGGATCGCATGGTTTCGCTATTCGGCCGTCCGGATGTGGTGACATACGATATCCGCAATAATGAAGTGGAAGGTGCGGTTGATAACTATTTCGATGTGGATCTTCATTACGGACATCAATTGAAAATTAAACTGAAAACCAACCATGTCGTAGCAAAAGATTATCCGCGCTTTATCGTTCACGGAACAAATGGCTCATTCATCAAGTTCGGTGAAGATCAGCAGGAAAATGATCTGAAAGCAGGCATTATGCCTGAAAGTGCAGGCTTTGGTGAAGATTCACCGATGTACTATGGCATTGCGAAATACCGCAACGCAAACGGTGACTGGATTGAAAAACAAATCAAAACTCCGCTTGGCGATTACGGCCGTTTCTATGATGCAGCGTATGAAACAATCGTAAATGGCACTGCAAAGCTTGTGAAAGACGAAGAGGCGGTAACTAGCATGGAAATCTTGGAGAACGGATTTACTGCACCCTCCCCTTCCGTTTACAAGCTTGAGGCATTGCATTAAAAACCAGCACATAGGAGGCGAGGGAATGGCAAGCGGGTCTACGCAAGTAAAATACCTCGTCATTTACCAAAAAATCAAACAGCAGATCTTAGACGGTGAGTATAAAGTCAATGGGAAAATCCCAAGCAGCCTGATCCTTGCTGAAGAATTCGGTGTTTCGGTTCTCACCATCAAGAAGGCGCTGGATCTGCTGGTCCGTGACGGCTACATCATCCGACGACGTGGCAGCGGAACGGTGGTTCAAGATTGGCATCAGCAGGAGAAGGCGCGAATGATTCAGACCTTAACCGGTACGAAAGCTGTGTACGGCAGTGAGGTAGAAAGCAAGATCATCGAGTTTGCGATTGTCGGTGCAGATGAGACCATTGCCGGAAAATTGGGAATTGCAGTCGGCGATTTTGTCTATAAAATCATTCGACTCCGCATCATTCACGGTATTCCAACGATTATGGAGCATACATGGATGCCGATTTCGGTCATACCAGGTATTGAAGCTACGGTATTAGAGCAGTCAATATACTCGCACATACAAAACAAGCTTGGTCTTGAAGTGGGGACATCGATTGTCCGGGTCAAAGGAATTCGCCCAGATGAAAGGGAGAAGCAGTTTATGGATGTGCAGGATCGGGATTTCCTGATGCGGGTCGAACAGGTAGCCTACCTGACTGACGGACGCACCTTTGAGTACTCTTACGCCGACCATCTGCCAGAAACCTTTGAATTTGAAACCGTCATTACCGCTAAGAATTATAAAGAGTCATAGATGTAACAGGATGGGACGATTTTTTTGTCCCATCCTTTTTTTTATTTATGTGCAATTAGGCGATAACATCAGGATCACTTTTGTAAGCTGGTTGCTTTCGGAAATCTCGAATGCGTTTAGGAATGAAGATTGAACGATAACCTCCGGATGTAGAGGTAGATGCTCGTGAAGGTGTGAAATACGGATATAAAAGATGATTTCTTAGACGAGTAAGTAATAGAAACAGCTGAAACATTTAACGATAAAACTTATTTATATGTGTGATTGTGCAAATAAAATGAATGATAGGTTATGTACCGAAACGTAGTGTGTTGATAAAAATAAGTTCAATCGATCAGGTATTGATGAAGTATGTCTAAATTATACCGGAATGATCATGAGTATTTAAGGTGTGTAGGGAATAAAATCAATTCCAATGTTAGATAACCTAACATAAAATAAAAAAATACCTTACATGAGTATTGACGAAAGAGCATCCAGCTTCATATAATAATTTCAACAAATAATACAAAGTGAACATTCGGATGGAAAGAAATATGAAATGTTCGGATTGGGGAGGAATCGAGATGTCAGTCAATACCGTGTTGGAGTTAATGAAAGAGAAACAAATTGAGTATGTGGATTTTCGTTTTATTGATCTGTTAGGTCGTGCGCATCATATCAGCTTGCCTGCATCCGAAGTGGATGAGAGCACGTTCGAGAACGGCGTTGCATTTGACGGCTCCTCGATTACGGGTTTCCGTGGAATTGAAGAATCCGATATGGTCATGATGCCGGATACGGAGAGCAGCTATGTCGATCCATTTACGGCACGTCCGACGCTCATTATCATGTGCAACATCTTCACGCCTGACGGCGAGCGTTATGAGCGTGATCCACGAAGCATTGCACAGAAGGCGGAAGAGTATTTGGCTACAACAGGAGTAGGCACGGATGCATACTTTGCGCCAGAATCTGAATTTTTCATCTTCGATGATGTTCGTTATGAGAATACAATGAACAGTTCTTCCTTCTTCGTCGATTCCGAAGAGGCTTCTTGGAACACGAACCGCAAGGAAGAGGGCGGGAACCTGGGCTTCAAGATTCATACAAAAGGCGGATATGTGCCTGTAGCGCCGATCGATACACAACAAGACTTGCGCAGTGAGATGTGCAGTCTGCTGCAAGAAGCAGGACTTCGCATTGAACGTCACCACCATGAGGTTGCAACGGCAGGGCAAGGCGAGATCAACTTCCGCTTTGATTCACTGACGCGTACTGCAGATAACCTGATGAAGTATAAATATATCGTGCACAACACGGCACGCCGTTTCGGGAAAGTTGCGACCTTCATGCCGAAGCCGCTGTTCGGGGATAACGGAAGCGGGATGCACGTGCATCAATCGATCTTTAATGGCGATACACCGCTGTTCTATGAAAAGGGCGGCTATGCGAACTTGAGCGAGATGGCGCTGCATTATATCGGCGGAATTTTGCACCACGCGCCAGCGCTTATCGCACTGACGAATCCGAGCACGAACTCCTTTAAGCGACTCGTGCCGGGATATGAAGCGCCTGTAAATCTCGTATTCTCGAAAGGCAATCGCTCTGCGGCTGTACGTATTCCGGTAGCGGCGGTTACACCGAAGGGCTGTCGGATTGAATTCCGTACACCGGATTCTACGGCGAATCCATACCTGGCCTTTGCTGCGATGCTGATGGCAGGTCTCGACGGAATCAAGCGCAAGCTGGATCCTACAGAGCTTGGCTATGGGCCGTATGACCGCAATATTTACGAATTGTCGGATGCAGAGAAGCGTGAGATTCGCAGCGTTCCATCGACGATGGAAGAATCGCTTGATGCGCTTGAAGCTGACTATGAATTCTTGCTTGAAGGCGGCGTATTTACAAAAGCATTTATCGAAAATTATTTGCATATCAAACGTAAGGAAGCCAAATCCGTAGCTATTCGCATTCATCCGCAAGAGTATAGCCTGTACTTTGATTGCTAATATCCATATTCATATCGTCATAGCCCTCGTGTTCCTAGCGGATGCGAGGGCTTTATTTTGGAATCTTCCGAAAAAAACAGTTTGTTTTCTTCATGATCTCCCTGGCTCTACAATTTTTATTTGACGGCATCGGGCAATTAAAGTTATCATGTTACTGAAATTACTTAAACGTTTAAGTTAACAACAACCAATAGACGGGAGGGGAAGAAAGTGTCTAAACGCTTCTTCATTTCAATGTTGATGGTCTCGTTATGCATCATGATGCTGCTCTCGGCTTGCGGCGTACAGCATGCGACCTCAACATCTCCGAAAGCTGGAGGGAAGAATGTACATCAGGGAGAAGGGGAAGCCGGATCGCAGCCGGAGAAGGGAGCCCATTTGCTCGTATGGGAATCGAAGGGGCCTGAACTAGATTTTTTGAAAGCGGTCGCAGAAGATTTCGAACAGGAATATGGGATTGGTGTAAAAGTAGTGGCGGTTCCGTCAATCGACGCTGTCACGAAGCTGACGACAGATGGACCAGCCGGAATCGGGGCCGACGTGTTTTCCGCGCCGCATGATCATTTGGGGAATGCAGTCATGGCAGGGCTCGTGCTGCAAAATGATGTATACGACGAACAAATGAAACATCAAATTATGGATTCCGCCCTAGAAGGTGTCACCTATGATGGGGTGTTCTACGGTTTTCCAACCGCGATCGATACGTACGCGCTGTACTACAATAAAAAACTGCTGAATAAAGCTCCTGCCACTTACCAAGAGCTCATTCGGTTCGCTGAAACGTATAACGATCCAAAAAACAAACAGTACGCCTTTATGTGGAATGTAGGTCAGTTATATCAATCTTACTCGTTTCTAGCAGGCTATGGAGGATACATATTTGGAAGCGGAGGGAAGGAT
>NZ_JMDX01000134.1:0-16653 GCF_000935845.1 Paenibacillus sp. E194 | reverse complement strand
TCCTTGAAATATTCCGTTAACGCCGCACCTAGCATAGAAGCAGGGCCGCTCGTTATAAAATAAATCGCGCCGCTTCGCCAATCCACGCGCTTCACCTTCATGTAAGCGAGCGTGGAAGAAAGCGCTGTAAAAATAAGCACCGCTAATGAAGTTCCCACCGCCGTCTGGGAGGATATCGGCACCCCTAGCAAATGCGGCCCGAAAAAAATCAGCCCTGGTACGATGATAATACCGCCGCCCAGCCCGACAAGACTGCCGAACGTTGCTGCAATTAGACCGATAAGAACAAGAAACACAATGGTAGCTGCCATTTAGTTGCTCCTACTTTCTCCTTACATAGTAAGTCCATATTTCTAAACGGTGTTGAAGTCGCTGAAATCCCGGATAAATAAAAATCCGCCCGCAGACAGCTGCCGATTCAAGCAGCTGCCAAACAAGGCGGATATAGAGTCGAGTGTTACGCGCCGACAATGTGATAACCGCTGTCCACGTAGATCACTTCACCCGTAATACCGCGTGAGAAGTGGCTCATCAGGAACATCGCAGTATCGCCAACTTCCGCCGTCTCTGTCGTGCGGCGCAGCGGTGCTTTCTCCTCAACCTGCTTCAAGATCGAGTTGAAGTCGCTGATGCCCTTCGCAGCAAGCGTACGGATCGGACCTGCAGAAATTGCATTAACGCGGATGTTGAACTGTCCCAGATCTGCCGCCAAGTAACGAACAGAAGCTTCAAGCGCAGCCTTTGCTACCCCCATGACATTGTAGTTCTTCATTACGCGCTCTGCGCCGAGGTAAGTCATCGTCATAATACTTCCGCCTTCTGTCATGAGCGGATGCAAGCGCTGTGCTACAGCTACGAGAGAGTATGCGCTAATGTCTTGCGCAAGCGCAAAGCCTGCACGGGACGTATCTGCATACAGTCCTGTCAATTCTTCTGTTTTCGCAAATGCGATACTGTGCACAAGACCATGCAGTGTACCGAATTCTTCACGAAGTCTATCTGCCAATTGATCGATCTCTTCATCTACTGTAACGTTGCACGGAAGAATGATGGCGTTCGGAATCGTCTCTGCCAACTTGCGTACACGCGCTTCTACACGTTCGCTCTCGTATGTAAATGCCAATCTTGCGCCTTGTGCGGCGAGCGATTGAGCGATGGCCCACGCGATGCTGCGATCGTTCGCGACACCCATAACCACGATATTTTTACCTGCTAATAATTGAGACATTACTAAATTTCCTCCTCTCGCCATTTCGCATCATCAAATTTGGTTTCACGAACTATGCATGTCCCTTTTGACTGTTGCGGAAAAGCTCTTTTTTCAACGTATCCTATTTTTGCTTGATTTTCAAGTAGCAAGTGGATCTCATCGCTAAGAGCTACGGATCAATTCGCACGCTCGCTTGGTCGAGAATCGTAACCCCTTCCGCCGTATAAGGGACAAGATCCCGCATCAATTGAAATAATGCCCCGTCCTTCTGCTTCGCTTCCAGCATGACATCGATGCGCTCCGTATAGGGAGCAATAGCCCTGAGGAAGGCGAGCAGAGGCTTCACTTCCACATAATCGGCATGGCCACGTATATCAGAAGCGCTCTTCGGACTGGATACATGGATTTTAGGTGGGAAGGGATCGTCCGGCGCTGCGTCCGCCTGCCCGTATGGCGTCTGCCATGTCTTCAATATGCGCGGCCACAGCTCATCCAACGATTCCTCTTCATGATTTACCCACTGATGGTGAATATCCAGTACCATCGGAACACCAAGCTGCTCGCTTATATGAAGTGTCTCTACTGCATTGAAGGTTTTGTCGTCGTTCTCCAGCGTCATGCGCTTCTGTACCTCTTCAGACAATGTCTTGAAGTTCTCTATGAATCGCTCTCCCGCGATCTTCTTATTTCCATATGCCCCGCCGACATGAATGTTGTTCTTCGCACGAGCATCCACTCCCATGGCCTTGAACATCCGAACATGATGCTCCAGATCCTTTACAGACTTGATGAGCACATCTTCGCGCGGCGTACTTAGTACGGTAAAGTGATCGGGATGGAATGACACGCGCATATGATGCTCGTTAACATATTGTCCAATTGCCTGAAATGCTTCCTGCAAGGCCGGGAATGGATCCCAGTCGCTTAGTTCGGGATGTGTAGCCAGCGGGATTAGCTTCGAAGAGAAGCGGTACAGTTGAATGTCATGCGCACGATTATGCTTCAAGAGCCGTAATGTATTGTGCAAATTTTCTTCCGCTATGCGTTCCGCCTTGCGCAACGCCGCAGCCCGATCTTCCAGTTTGCAAAATGATGTGTATGTCATCGTGCGCGACGGCGAGGCATTCGCCACCGTGACGGACATCGCCACGTATCCGAATCGAACCAGCATACTTCGGACTCCTCTCCACTTCTATCGCCATACAGGCACTACTTCTACCCTGTCTGATGGGCATTCTCTCCTTCTAGCATAACCTTACTAGCCTGCACTTAATCGAACTAGGCTAAGAGATAATCGTAGTTGCGGATGTACCGAGTGCCGTCTCTCCTCATCACTAAATTTGCGCCAACACCCCTAATCTTCCTAACAATGCAAAAACCCCTGACCGATTGGTGCAGGGGCTTGCTTTATGAAGTTACCATTACCTATTACAAGGTTATATCACCCGGAATGTCGCCAGCGCAAGGGAACCGAGCTTGCCAGCCGCATCCGTTACTCGTCCTGTGCATGTAATTGAACGGCGTGTTTCATGGACAATTTCCGCTGTAACTCGAATTTCTCCGGTATGCAGCGGCGCAACGAAGTTGACGTTCAAGTTGGACGTAACGGTATGTTCATCAGGACGAGCCAGCATCGTAGCCAATCCCATAGCGTTATCCAATAGGGAGGACAGTACCCCTCCATGAACGATGCCAATGACGTTCAAATGATGGGGTTCAGCATCAAGTTTCAGAACGACATGCCCCGGCTCTGCCGTTATCGTCTCGCAGCCAAGGTAATCCCAGAAGGTTCCCTTCGCTTGCGCATACAATTGATCAAGTCGCTCACTGGCAATAGCTACTGGGGATGCGGCCTGTTCTGCCATAAAAATCTCCGCCTCCGATCGCTTTCGTATTCAACCTTATACCTGCTAATGGTTCTACTGCTTTTCGCTTAATTGTTGAGTTGCTTAGTTGCTTATTCGCCTTTTTACTTTTTTTACTTTTTTTACTTTTTCACTAGTAATTCTTCCTCTTCCAGAAGCATGCGGCGCAGCACCTTGCCTGCAATCGTCTTCGGCAGCTCACTGCGAAATTCGTATTGGCGTGGTACCTTGAAGGAGGCCATCCGCTCGCGGCACCAGACATTTAACTCCTCTTGGGTCACTTGGGTACCTGTGCGAGTCACAATATATGCCTTGACTGTCTCTCCTCGGTAGGAGTCGGGCACACCGACGACGACGGCTTCCTTCACGCAAGGATGCTCGTACAGCACTTCCTCCACTTCCCGCGGATAAATATTGAACCCGCCGGCAATGATCAAATCTTTTTTTCGATCTATGATGGAGAAAAAGCCATCCTCATCCTCCCTGCCCAGATCCCCTGTATACAGCCAGCCATCCCGAAGCGCCGTTACGGTCTCCTCCGGCTTGTTCCAATACCCCTTCATCACTTGTGGCCCACGGACGACTAATTCCCCTACCTCGCCCTGTGGCAACTCTTCTCCCGTATAGGAATCAACAATCTTCGCCTCCGTATCGGGGAATGGAATGCCAATGGAGCCGTTTTTGCGCTTGCCCCAGAGCAGGTTCGCATGCGTAATTGGCGATGCTTCCGTCAAGCCGTACCCTTCGATGAGCACGCAGCCTGTTATCGCCTCGAACTTCTCCTGTACCTCAAGCGGCAGCGAAGCTGCACCGCTAATGCACGTGTGGATGGAAGATAGGTCATAACGATCCGTGTCAGGATGATTAATGAGCGAAATGTACATCGTCGGTGCCCCTGGGAACACGGTCGGGCGCAGCTTATGAATAATGCGCAGCATCTCAGAGGGTTCGAATTTCGGCACGAGCACGTTCATCCCCCGGCATAACGTACATAGATTCATCAAGATGGTCATTCCAAATACATGGAAAAATGGAAGCGCTCCCAAGAAGATTTCTTCTCCGCGCTTCACCTTATAGAACCATGCAGCCGATTGCATCGTATTGGCAACCAAGTTCTGATGAGTCAGCATCACCCCTTTTGGGGTGCTTGTCGTCCCTCCCGTATACTGCAGCAATGCCAGATCATGTTCTCCATCCACCTCGGCGCACATAAATCTTGGCGGAACGCTTTTGAGCAGCGGTACGAAGGCATGAACCTGATCGTCATAAGTGATCCCTGCCGCCTGGACATTTTTCTTCATTTTAAAGGCAAACAGCACGTTTTTCGGAAAGGGCAAGTAGTCCTTAATTGAGGTTATGATCGCGTGCCGAAGCGTTGTGCGTGCCTGAGCGGCACGCACACGCGGATATAATACATCAAGAGTTATGATCGCAGCCGCACCGGAATCGGCTAGCTGGATCGCCAGCTCCCGTTCCTTATAAAGCGGATTCGTCAGTACAGCTATGCAACCAGCCATTAACGTACCGTAATACGCAATAACGGTCTGTGGACAGTTGGGCAGCATAATTGCCACTCGTTCTTGCCTGCCGATTCCAAGCCGCACAAGCGCGTTTGCGAATCGGCAGCATTCTTCAAGCAGCCGCTCATAGCTCAGCTGCTTCCCCATGAATTCGAGCGCAGGACGTGTCGGATATTCCTGGGCTGCATCAATGAGGAATTGGGCGACATTTTGTCGCGGGTAATCATACGTCGGGTCAATTTCCTGCGGGTAATGACGGAGCCATGGCTTCTCCAATGGCATGCCTAACCATCCCTTCCTCGCGGGGAGCTCCCGCGTATTACGAGACCACGTATTTTTCCGCTTGAATCACGCGTGCCGCTATCTCACGCTTGATGCCAACGCCATCAATCGGCGTGCTCTTCGCCAGCTTCTTCAGAATGGACAGCTGCGTGCGCAAGACATCGCCTGACTCCATTGCCGCCAGCGTTTCCTTGGCTGTTCGTTCAATATCAGCGAATGCCTCATGCATGTATACAGTTGTCATCTGCATCGCAAGCTTCGCCTTCGCCTCACCTTCCTTCGCCATCAGCTTGCGAGTGCGAAGCAGCGTGCTTTCCATCGCATATACAGCAATCATTAAGTCAGCAAGGTTGCTCAAGATTTCCTGGTGCTGCTCAAGCGATGTACCATATTTCTGAGCCGCCAATCCACCAAGCATAAGGAATATCTTCTTTGCCATCTGAACGAGATGTTCCTCCTGCTCCATCGCTCCACCTGATTCCGGCATGGATACGATAGACATCAGATCGGCTTGGAGCGCCTTCGCCTTCTGCAGGAGCGGCAATTCCCCCTTGGCAGCTCTCTTAAGCAGCGTGCCTGGGATAAGCAATCTATTGATTTCATTCGTTCCTTCGAAAATGCGGTTAATGCGGGAGTCGCGGTAGATGCGCTCGATTTTATACTCCTGCGTAAAGCCGTAGCCGCCGTGAATTTGTACGCCTTCATCGGCTACGAAATCAAGCACCTCCGAAGCGAACACTTTATTAATGGAGCATTCGAGCGCGTATTCAGCAATCGCCTTGGCCATTAACTGCCCCGAATCCGGCTGCTTGTAATCGATGTCCTTCAGCACATTGTCCACCAAACCGGAAGTCCGATACACCATCGACTCCGTTACATAAGTACGGATGTTCATATCCGCCAGCTTATTGCCGATCAGAGAGAATTCTGTAAGCGCCTTGCCGAACTGTTTGCGCTCGCCAGCATATTTCACGCTCAGTTCGATCGCTTCCTTCGCTGCTCCGAGACATCCCGCGCCCAGCTTGAAGCGGCCGATGTTCAAAATATTGAACGCTATGACATGTCCGCGGCCTACCTCTCCAAGCACATTCTCTACCGGAACCTTGACGTCCTCGAAGAAGAGCGGACAAGTGGAAGAACTCTTGATACCCATCTTCTTCTCTTCCGGCCCAACCGTGAAGCCTTCCATTCCCTTCTCAACAATGAATGCCGTGAAGTCTTTGCCATCTACCTTCGCATATATGATAAAAATATCTGCGAAGCCTGCATTTGTAATAAAAATTTTAGAGCCATTCAGCACATAATGACTGCCATCCTCAGACAGCTTCGCTGTCGACTTCGCACTAAGCGCGTCTGATCCAGATGACGGCTCCGTCAGGCAATAAGCAGCGATTTTAGCGCCTGTCGCTAGGTCAGGCAAGTACTTGGCCTTCTGCTCCGGTGAGCCGAAGAACACAATCGGCAACGTCCCGATGCCCACGTGCGCGCCAACGGAGAGCGCGAAGCCAGATGCCTTCGTTAGCGTTTCGCCGATCACCGTAGAGCTGACCTTGTCGAGTCCAAGACCGCCGTATTCCTCTGGAATGTCTGCTCCAAGCAGCCCGATTTCCCCGGCCTTGCGCATCAGCTTAACCGTCAAATCGTAATTCAATTTTTCCAATTCTTCGTCGTGCGGCAGCACTTCTCCTTCTACGAAATCACGAGTTGTATCCACCATCATGCGCTGTTCTTCGGTAAAATCCTCCGGAGTAACAATCGCATCGGGAGTGATGTCATCAATGACAAAGCTTCCGCCTTTGATTTTCAGTTCCAACATGGTCATGGTAATCTTCTTCCTTTCGAAGTGGATTAAGAATGGATAAATGACTATGAATCATTTGATCAATCTGAACAACGATGCAAGGCAATAAGTCTACGCACAGCGTTTAAGCAAACACTTCGAACACTCCGGCAGCTCCCATTCCACCACCGATGCACATGGATACGACACCATAGCCGCCACCACGGCGGCGAAGCTCATGCAAGAGTGTCGCCGTCAGCTTCGAACCGGTGCAGCCAAGTGGATGGCCGAGCGCAATCGCACCGCCATTCACATTCACCTTGCTCTCATCCAGTCCTAAGTGGCGAATGATATGCAGGCATTGTGAGGCAAATGCTTCATTCAGTTCAAACAGATCGACCTGATCCTGCGTAATACCGGCCTTGCGCAGCGCCTTCGGAATCGCTTCTACAGGTCCGACGCCCATAATGTCAGGCGCGACGCCAGCCAACGCGAAGCTGCGGAAGGCCGCAAGCGGCTTCAATCCAAGCTCCTTCGCTCTATCGGCGCTCATCAGTACACAGGCTGCCGCGCCGTCATTCATCGGCGAGCTATTGCCTGCCGTGACGCTGCCACTCACAGAGAACGCAGGCTTCAGCTTCGCAAGCACTTCTTCCGTCGTGTCCGGCCGAACGCATTCATCCATATCGAAGGTCAATTCTTTTTCCCAAGGCCGGCCATTGCTGTCGACCCCTCTCTGTACCGTAGAGACAGGTACAATCTCGTCACGGAATTTGCCTTCGGCGATGGCTGCCGCAGCCTTGCGATGACTGTTAGCAGCGAATCGATCCTGATCCTCACGGCTAATGCCGAATCGCTTCGCAACATTTTCCGCTGTGTATCCCATGCCCATGTATACTTCCGGCATTTCTGAGATCAGCTTCGGATGCGGTGCAAGCTTGAAGCCGGTCATCGGCACCGCGCTCATGCTCTCTACGCCACCGGCAACAATCGTGTCCGCAGAGCCGGCCATAATCCGTTCTGCAGCAAATGCGATCGATTGCAGGCCAGAAGCACAAAACCGGTTAACCGTAACCGCAGGCACCTCCTGCGGATAACCTGCATACAGCGACAAGATTCGTGCCATGTTCAAGCCTTGCTCGCCTTCCGGCATTGCGCAGCCGAGTATGACGTCCTCAATATCCGATTTGTTCAAGCCTGGTGCGCGTCGAACAACTTCCTCCAGTACAGTTCTCCCCAGATCCTCAGCTCTCGTCTGCGCGAGACTCCCTTTCTTCGCCCGGCCAACCGGCGTACGCGCTACAGATACAATGACAGCTTCTTTCATTGCGATCTCCCCTCATTCCTAATTTGGAAGGATATTAATTGCGCAGCGGCTTGCCCTTGGAGAGCATGTGCTGCATGCGCGCCTGCGTCTTCGGTTCGCCGCACAGGCTTAAGAAAGCTTCACGTTCCAGATCAAGCATGTATTGCTCGCTCACCAAGCTGTTCGCCGGTGCGTTGCCGCCCGCAAGCACATGCGCCAGCTTATTGGCAATCAGTCGGTCATGATCCGAGATATAGCCGCCGAGGTGCATCGTATAGGCTGCCAGCTGCAGTACGGATTTGCCAGGTTCGCCAACGACGCGGATGCGCTCCTCTTCTCTCGGCGCATATCCGGCCCGATCCATTTCCAGCACGGCCATCTTCGCCTCATGTATACGGCGATCCGGGTTGATAACGACAGAGTCGTTAGGCCCCATATAGCCGAGCCGCTTCGTGTCATGTCCACTCGTCGATACCTTCGCCATAGCAATTGTTTCGAAATAGCTGTTGATATACGATTGCAGGTCTGGATTCGTTTGGCCGACGATTTGGCTTGAGCGCAAAGCCATCTCTTTACAGCCGCCGCCCGCTGGAATCAAGCCAACGCCCGTTTCGACCAATCCGAAGTACGTTTCCGCAGAGAATATGATTTTGTCTGCCGGAAGGCACGCTTCTACTCCGCCACCAAGCGTCATTTGATGCGGCGCAGCTACAACAGGCTTCTCCAGTCTCTTCAGCGTCAGCATCGTAGTCTGGAACTGGCGGATGATAAGATCAATTTCATCCCATTCCTCTTCCTGAGCCTCCATTAGAAGCAGCATGACATTGGCACCCACGCAGAAATGACGCCCTTCATTTGCCACAACGAGTCCACGGTAATTGCGGCGAACTTCCTCCACGCTTTTCTGAATCATGGTCAAAATATCCGCACCGATGGCATTGTTCGGCGAATGGAATTCCAGACAAGCTACACCGTCCCCGATGTCAATCAAGCTAGCACCTGGATTGGACAGCACGACCTTGTTCTGCTGTTTGAGCTGCTTGAGCGAAATATGCTCCGCTGCCGACTCCAGCTCAGTCCACTCCCCGCCATGAACGTAAAATTGTTGTGCCTCCCGCTTCTCATAGAAGTGAGTATGTCCTTCAGCAATCCACGCACGTACCCAATCCGGCAGCACGTCACCCTCTGCCTCCATGCGTTTGGCAGCCGACACCAAGCCGATCGCGTCCCACACTTCGAACGGCCCGAGCTCCCAATTGAAGCCCCATTTCATCGCATTGTCGATATCGACAATCGAATCGGCGATTTCGCCCAGCTTGTGCGCCGAATAGAGCAGCACCGGCTTCAGCGTGTTCCATGCCAGCTCGGAATAACGATCCTTTGTACCGAGCAGCGCCTTGATTTTATTCGCCGCGCCCTTGGCAGACTTTGACGCTTCCAAGGATGCGGATGAGATTTTGCGTACCGGCTCGTAGTCCATCGTGTCAAAGCGCAGTGCCTGTATGACCTTTCCAGAGTCGGTCTTTACCTTCTTATAGAAGCCCTGGCCCTGTTTCTCACCGATCCAGCCCAGATCAACCATCCGGGTAAGAACATCCGGCGCATTGAATACATCTTTCTCTACTGTCGCTGCTGTCTGGTCATGCACATTCGCTGCTACATGCACGAACGTGTCGAGTCCAACCAGATCAAGTGTGCGGAACGTTGCGCTCTTTGGGCGACCAAGCGCAGGTCCAGTAACAGCATCTACTTCCTCGACCGTGTACCCAAGCTCCATCATATTTCGCAATGTAATAAGCAGTCCGAATGTACCAATTCGGTTGGCGATAAAGTTCGGCGTGTCCTTGGCTACAACGACGCCTTTGCCGAGGCGACGCTCACAGAACTCATGCATGTAGGACACAATTTCCGGAGCTGTAGTCTCTCCCGGAATAATTTCAAGCAGCTTCATATAACGTGGAGGATTGAAGAAATGAGTGCCTAAAAAGTGCTTTTTGAATGACTCTCCGCACGAAGCAACCATGTCGTTGATGGATATGCCCGACGTATTCGATGTTACGATCGTTCCCGGCTTCCATACCCCTTCGATTCGCTTCAGCAGGTCGCGCTTCACACCCAGTCTCTCGACGACGACCTCAATAATCCAATCCACGTCTGCAAGCTTCGACAGATCATCTTCGAGATTGCCCGGTGTAATTCTGCCCGCGAACTCTTCACTATAAAGCGGTGCCGGCTTCGTCTTCTTCAGGCGCGCGATCGCATCCGTAGCTAAACGATTGCGTACTGCTGGATGCTCCAGTGTGAGTCCTTTTTTAGATTCAGCTTCTGTAAGCTGGTTCGGCACAAGGTCGAGCAACAGGCAGCGAATCCCTGCGCCCGCCAAGTGGGCGGCAATAGCCGCACCCATTACGCCAGAGCCGATAACGGCGGCGCATTGAATTGGTTGAACCATATGCGAGTTCCCTCCCAATTTGTAATGGTCTGTGTCACATGATGAGAACAACAAGAACTACTTCAAACGACTTCAAGACTTCAATTGATATGAAATTGTTGGCTGGTGACGCTACTCTGAGATGTTCCCTGCTTCAGAAGTTGCTGGGCGCACTTCGTAAGTTGTTCCTGCTTCAGGGCTTGTAAGTGTGTGTACTTCGTGAGGTGTGTATTGCTTGGAATGTGTACTTCTGAGATGTGCCATGCTCCGCTGCGGTTCAGATCGCTGCTTGATGTTAAGCTGCTCTTGAGGGTACATATCTGAACTTTGCTTGTTGTTGTGGTTGCAGATTCTATAGAAGATTGATATATGGAGTAGTTCATTGATGGTGAGAGAATGAGGTTATTGACCATTGTTCAAAAAATACAATCATTTCTTGTAGTTATACTGAAGGCTGTCTTATGAAACCGATATCGGCTGCTTGTCATCCAATTTAACCGCCCCGAACACAGCTAGTTCCAAAATTTCAGCGATGTCGCGCGTCTGAACGGATTCCTCGGCTTCAAGCAGTTTCGTGCCGTCCTCCATCATCGTGAGGCAGTACGGGCATGCCGATGAAATTACGGTCGGCTTTGTGGCCAGTGCTTGCTCAGTGCGCGCCAGATTGACACGCTTGCCTGCAGTCTCTTCCATCCACATCATGCCGCCGCCAGCTCCGCAGCACATGCCATTCTCACGGCTCCGCTCTATTTCAAGCAGGGTTACGCCGCGTATCGCGCGCAGGATATTGCGCGGTTGTTCATAAACGCCATTATAGCGTCCAAGATAACAGGAGTCGTGGTACGTAATTCGTTCCTCCACTTCATACTGTGGAACAAGACTTCCCGCACGAATCAGTTCATCAAGCAGCTCGCTGTGATGGAGTACTTCGGCTTCCAGCCCAAACTCGGGATACTCATTCTTTAACGTGTTGTACGTATGGGGACAAGCCGTAACAATTTTGCGTACATTATATTTTTGGAAAGTGACGATGTTCTCCTCGCATAGCTGCTGGAACAAAAATTCATTGCCCATGCGCCGCGGAGTATCGCCCGAATTCTTCTCTTCATTGCCGAGTATGGCAAAGTTCACACCGGCTTCATTCATCAGGCGCACAAGCGCCCGCGTTACCTTCCGGCTGCGATTATCATAAGAGCCCATGGAGCCGACGAACAGCAGGATATCGAACTCCGGATTCTCCTTCACGGTTGGTACATGAAGCACACCTTCAGGATCAACTTCCTTCACCCATTTCACACGATCACTGCGGCTAATGCCCCACGGATTGCTCTGACGCTCAATGTTCTGCAGCGCCCGCTGCCCATCATGCGGCATGCTCCCTTGCGTCAGCACCAGATAACGGCGCATATCGACGATTTTGTCGACATGTTCATTGCCGACCGGACATTGATCCTCACAGTTGCGGCAGGTCGTGCATGCCCATATTTCAGCCTCGGACATCACATCGCCGATAAGCTCAAGTTGCTCTGGGGGGTGTTGTGCAATTTGCCAAGTGGCTGCCTGCGCCTGCATCGTCGAAGCAATATCGGTTATCCCCTGTCCGTGCCACTTTCCAAGCTCGGCCCCCTCTGGATTCATGCTGTGAGTACCCGTTGATTTGAATGCAAAGGCAGGAGTCCATGGTGAACGAGAGGTAATGGCTGCCCCTTTCTCTGTCAGGTGATCGCGCAGCTTGACGATCATATGCATGGGCGACAGCCATTTCCCTGTACTGGCAGCCGGACATACATTCGTACAGCGCCCGCATTCGACGCATGCGTACAGATCCACTAGCTGCTTCTGTGTAAAATCCTCCACTTTGCCCACACCGAACGATTCGGCTTCCTCATCTTCCAAGTCAAGCTTGCTCAAGCGACCGACAGGCTCTGTGCGCCGAAGCAGCAGGTTGACGGGAGCCGACAGCAGATGGAAATGCTTGCTCTGCGGCACATAGACAAGAAACGCAAGCAAAATCAACAAGTGCGCCCACCAGAATGCGAAATAGAGCGCCTCAGCCACCCCATGGGATACGCCGGTAAAAATACCTGCTATAAGGGAAGAAATCGGCGCGTATCCCGATGCCCCTTCTCCTTCAGCTAACCGATGGAATCCCATCGTCAATAAGACAGACAACATCAAAGCGTAAATAAAGAAGACGACAATCGATGGCTTCCAGCCCCGCTTCAGCCTTCCTAGTTTCTCCCCGTATCTGCGATAGGCAGCATACCCCATGGCAATGAGTATCAACGTCACGGTTGCTTCCTGCAGCAGCTCGAATGCCTCGTACCCAGGAATGGGCAGCGGCTTGCCCGACAATCCTTTATAAATAATATCCAGTGCGCCTACTTGTAAAATGATAAAACCATAGAAGATGACAATATGCATCAGGCCGCTTTTCTTATCCTTCAGCAGTTTCGTCTGCCCGAACACTTGGGCGGCAAATGCATGCAAATTGTGCTTCACCCGTCCGCTCCAATTTACCGGCTGTCCGAGTTTGACATACAAGAACCGGTGATAGACCGCTTTGGCAAACCAATAAACGCCGAGTCCCGTAACGGCCAAAAATAGGACAAGCTGCACAATCGCTCCCGGCATCGGAACCATCCCCTTTCTCAGTATTGCAAATGAATGAATTACCTACAGGAAGCGTTTACATCCCCTTGTCACCATGTGCCTTTCTACTGCCTTAACCCAGATCTATATCCAATGATTGACAATGATCTCCGTTCTAATTTATGATAGCAGCAGAAACTGAATGAGCATTCATTCATTTGTATTCCATATTCTAGCACCGAGGTGATTCCATGACAAGTCAGAAAAAAGAAAAATATTCCCAAATTCTCGAAGCAGCGGTCAAAGTCTTTGCAGAACACGGGTTTCACCGCTCGCAAGTTTCCAAAATTGCAAAAACTGCCGGAGTTGCAGACGGTACGATCTACCTGTACTTCAAACGAAAGGAGGATATCCTGATTTCGTTGTTTCAAGAGAAGCTCGGAGAGCTTATCGCTAAGTTTCATGCAAGCCTCGAAGAAACGACCGGGGCCAAGGAGGCATTGCGTAATGTATGCAAAATCCATTTTGCCGAGTTGGAAAGCAACCCGGACTTGGCATTCGTTACGCAAATTGAGCTGAGACAAAGCTCTCTTGAGCTTCGCAAAGAGATCGGAAAAATCATTAAGCCCTACATTGTGCTCATTGAACGAATATTGATGCATGGCATTGAAGAAAAGGTGTTTCGCACCGATCTTGACGTCAAGCTTACCCGTCTACTCATATTCGGTTCTATGGATGAAGTCGTGACGTCGTGGCTCATTTCCGGGCAGAAGTATTCTCTGGTCGGACAGCTGGACGGCACGATCACTTTTTTCCTAAAGGGACTCGAGCCTTAGCTCTCCTCTTTTAATTTCCCGATTACACCCTGTTCTTAAGGTCAGGTTCTTATTTATTCTTGTTCTACCAAGACCCATCTCGGATATATGATCATGTCTCATCTTGGATTCATTATCACGTTATCGCCATATAGGAAATGGACACCGACGTCGTAATCCCCTTCCTAGAGCTGTACTCCTTCCAAATCTCCTGCATGGCAGTCCACTTGTTCTGCAAGTCCGCTTTAGATTACAAGCCAAATAAAGCGAAAGGGGCAATGAACGATGAATATCATCGTATTAGTCAAGCAGACATTCGATACGGAGGAAAAGATCATCACTGAAGGAGGCAAAATTGCAGAAGACGGAGTCAAATTCGTCCTTAATCCTTATGATGAGTATGCAGTTGAGCAAGCGATCCGCATTCGCGACGACCAAGGCGGCAAGGTTATCGTCGTCTCCGCAGGACCCGAGCGTACATCTGAGGCGCTGCGAACAGCACTTGCCATGGGCGCTGACGAAGCCGTGCTGCTCAACGACGAGCGAATCGGCAGCGATGAGCATGCCGTTGCGCATGCCCTGCACGCATTTGTCGGAACAGAATCTTACGATCTTATTTTGGGCGGCAACTTCTCGGTCGACAACGGTTCCGGCCAAGTGGCCGTTAGACTTGCGAAGCTGCTTGGCATTCCGCATGTATCGTCGGTTACGAAGCTTGAAATCGCGGATGGCCGTGCCGTCTGCTCCCGGGATGCTGAAGGAGACACAGAAGTAGTAGAGGTGCCGCTCCCGGCCCTATTCACCGCTCAGCAAGGTTTGAATGATCCGCGCTATCCTTCGCTGCAAGGAATTATGAAGGCGAAGAAGAAGCCTTTCCGTGAGCTTACGCTCGACGACTTCGGTGTATCGGTTGAAGCACGTACAGCTCAAGCGGAGCTATTCCTGCCTCCGCAGCGCCAAGCCGGCAAGCTGCTCGCCGGGGAACCAGCCGCTCAAGTCCAAGAGTTGTTCCGACTGCTGCGGACGGAAGCTAAGGTCGTATAGTTCTGCATCGAATGTAACGAATCCGGTAAGTTCATATTCCAAGGAGGCGTATTGATATGTCCAGAACGATTCTTGTCGTAGCCGAAGCGAAGGGTGGAAGTCTTCGCCAAGTGTCCTATGAAGCGATTGGGGCAGCCCGCACAGCCGCAGGCAATGGAGGCACTGTAGCCGCTGTGATCATCGGTGCGGATGCAACCCGCTATTCCAGCGACTTGGCGGCCTACGGCGTCGATCATATTTATACTGTGGAGCATACTGCACTCATTCATTATCATCCGGAGGCTTATTTTGCCGCGCTGCAAGCCGTTGTGCAAGCAGCCAACCCGGATGGCGTATTTTTCGGCCATACCGCTTGGGGCAAAGACTTGGCACCGCAGTTGGCTGCTTCCCTGCATAGCGGCCAAATTTCCGATATCATCGCAATTGAAGTGGACAGCAGCGGCGAGGTATTATTCACGCGCCCGATCTATGCAGGCAAAGCCATGGAGAAGAAGAAGTTCCTTGCTGCACCATGGATCGTAACCATACGCCCGAACAACATTCAGCCTCCGGCAGCAGAAGCTGGCCAAACGGTGCCTGTTACGGCTATTGCTTACCCTGAACCGCCGCTATCCGCTGTTATTCGCGAGGTCGTGCAAAATACGGTTGGCAAAATGGATTTGAGTGAAGCGAAAATCATTATATCTGGAGGGCGAGGCGTCCGCAGCGCCGAAGGATTCAAACCGCTTGAGGAGCTCGCCTCTCTGCTTGGCGGTGCTGTTGGCGCTTCCCGCGGTGCCTGCGATGCGGGTTATTGCGACTACGCCCTGCAAATCGGACAGACGGGCAAGGTTGTCACGCCGGAGCTGTATATTGCCTGCGGCATTAGCGGCGCCATTCAGCATCTGGCGGGAATGAGCCAATCGCGCGTCATTATCGCGATCAACAAAGATCCGGAAGCGCCAATCTTCCAGATTGCCGATTATGGCATCGTGGGTGACCTGTTCGAAATCGTGCCACTTCTGACTGAGCAATTCAAGCAAGCGCTGCAAGCTTAGCATAAAAACGGTAAGACAGGGCATTCCGATTGCTTAAGACGATCGGGGTGCTCTTTTTTTTCAAGACGCCCGATTCAACCCCGGGCTCCCATTTCCGTAGGATTATTCAGTTATTTCAACATTAACTGCCTATAGGAACGTCTACAAACGTCCATCACTGTATGCGAAGACGCAGCTAAATACAAAGAAGCCCCTATACCTCTCGGCATGTAGGGCTTCTACTGAACAATTACTTGCGATTCGGATCTCCGAAAAACATTTCATGCGCTAAGGCAGTCTGAATCCGTGATTCTTCCTCATTCAGTTTGCGAATCAACTCCATTTCCACCTCGGTTACTTCCTCCCCTTGGAAATTGATTTCCGCGATCGAAGCAACAATCTTCACGATAGCTACGGCCACATTATCTGGTGTATAGGCAATAACCTTCTGCCCAGTCGGAAACACTCGGAAGCCCTGCTTCGTCATTTTGCCCCGTCCATATTCCAGCAGCTCATACAGCTCCTGCTCCGTCTTAAATTTGCATACCGAATTAAACTCAGTCTGAAATCCCATGTTATCCGCTCCTTTGCCTGTAAAAAGTGTACCTATATTGAATCATGGTGAGTCATAGACTAGCAACTACTTTAAATACGCAACATGACTTCTGAACACATTCATCCTAATTCATCTTTCTATTTTTAAAAGTTGTCGACATTTTTCGACCATGTTTTTACTTTGTACCCACTATAATTAAGGGCGGTAGATGAAGAAGGTGACTTTTGTCTGTATTT
>NZ_JMDX01000133.1:0-16655 GCF_000935845.1 Paenibacillus sp. E194 | reverse complement strand
ATCTTGTCTTCATGCTGCTGTATTCCGCAACACGGTGGAAGTTCTCACCGAGACTGACGACCGTCTTATCCTTCAAGATCGGCTTCAGAAACTCTAAATCTTTATAATTCGATGACGTTGTCGATGTAATCACCCGTATATTTTCCTTCACTCCGTCATTCTTTTGCGCTGCCGCTGAGGCATTGAACGGGGTTAGAACGAGCGTAAACACCATACCTAGAGCTATCAATCCTTTTAATCGTTGTACTGCTTGCATGATGAAAATACTCCTCCTTAGAAATCCATTCTCACTACTCTTTTGTTTGCAAAGACATCGTAACAGCGAATTCTAAGGAAAGTATAAAGATAGAATACAATTCTAATTATTTTCCGCTCGTATACCTCGTTCAGTGATTAGGAGCATGTGGAAGGTTATGTTTCAACTCGCGCCTGACCGCCAAATAATGCGATGGAGAATCACCGAATGCACGGCGGAACATCGCAATAAAGCTGCTTGGAGTTCCATAGCCCAGTGCATCAGCAACCATCCCTACAGAATCCCCTTGCGCCAGCATTTCCAGTGCAAGGGTGAGACGAGCCTGTTGGCGCCACTGCGCAAAGGTCAGCCCGGTTTCTGCCAATATTAAGCGGCGCAATGTACGTGGAGATAAAGCTGCCCAAACGGCCCATTCGTTAAGCGTACGATTATCTTCGGGCTGCTGAAGGATCGCGTCCGTTATGCGCAAAAGGCGCGGATCAACCGGTAAGGGCAAATGTAATGGCTCAAGCGGAGCGAGTTTAATCTCATCGAGCAATACCGCGATTATTCTTTCTTGATTAGGTTCTAGGATTTCTTGATCCCTCCAAGACACCGTTCGCTGCACAAGCGCACGCATGAGCTCACTTACATTGATGACACACGGAGTATGTGATAAGTCTCTGCTTATTTCAGGTGTAAGCAGTAAGCTCCAGCCGCTCATGGCTCCACTAACTGTGACCTTATGCGCTACATTCGGCGGAATCCACCCTGCACGGCGAGGAGGAAGCAACCAGGAACCGGTTGCAGTTCGCACATGGATTAGCCCACTTTCCACACAAAAAACTGCCCTCGCCGATGGCTGTGCCAATCGTATTCACGTGTTCCAAGCCGGAAAGGGTTGTCGGAATCATCATTGCCCCAAAAGGCAATTAATGAAGGCCCTTCCAGCCAATCACTCTTATCTACCTCTTCTGAGTTCAGTTTGCAACGCCCCTTTTTTGGCCATTTCTCGTTATTTTTGTCCAATTAGCGTTATCGTACATCGTTAATCCTATTCTAAAATAAAGAACAGACCATGTCTAATTGATTGAATTCACCAGCATACTTTTATGGAGGGATCTCGATGTCATCTAATTCTGTGAATTTGTCTGCCCCAATCGTGTCGTCACCACTGAAAAAAGGCATACCTGCATGGATTGCCGCATTAGTTGCTTGTTTATGCGCCTTTATGGTCGTCATGGACAGTTCGATTGTAAATGTTGCTTTGCCGGCCATGCAAACGGATCTGGGTCTTTCTGTTGCTGAACAGCAATGGGTAATTGATGCCTATTTGCTGACATTAGGCGGTTTTATGCTGCTTGCGGCACGTGCCAGCGACATCTATGGCAGAAGAGTAATACTTCAGTCTGGACTTATCCTATTTACATTAGCCAGCCTCGCCGGCGGACTTGCAACAACAGGCCCCATGTTATTAGCGGCACGTGCTGTACAAGGACTGGGAGGCTCTGTTCTCGCCACATCTACACTAACCGTAATCATTGCTGCATATCCGAGAGGTGCCAAGCAAGATCGGGCGATATCGTTATGGGCAGCCTCTTCCTCTATTGCATCTGCGTTCGGAGTAATGATTGGCGGTGTTCTAACGAGCTTAATCAACTGGCGTTGGGTAATGTTTGTTAATGTTCCGATCGGGGTTGTGCTCAGCGGTATGGTTGCCATTTGCCTACTTCCACAGTCGAAAGAAAATGCTCCCGCCAAGCTGGATATACCTGGAGCTGCTGCAATTACGCTTTCTCTGACGGCCTTTATTTTTGGAATCACACAAACGCTTGAACGGGGTTGGAAATCTCCAGTTGTTCTGTGCTCGTTAGCCGGTGCGCTTGTGCTATTGCTGATGTTCATCGCTATTGAGAAGAACACAGCTGCGCCTTTAATTCGTTTAAGCGTTTTCCGCCACTGGAATGTACGGATTGGCATTTTCATGGTACTTGGACTTGGTGGAGCTCTAACAGCCAACGTGTTATTTTCATCCCTAAGTTTACAGCAAATCAGCGGATACAGTCCGCTGCAAACGGGATTAGCGCTGCTGCCTATGGCGGCCATGCTTGCTATTTCTTCGATTATATCCCGGCCTCTTCGTTCCGCTGGCTTTAAAAGGCTTCCTTTTCTGGGAGGTATCTTGGCCGCTGCAGGATTTGTCTGGTTCAATTGGCTGCCAGCTCATCCCGACTATATTTCTGAGTTCTTGTTTCCAAGTTTACTTGTAGGATGTGGACTAGGCTTGATGCTAATGACCGCCATCCAAGCTGTGCTTGCGGGCATTCCGGCACAGGATACAGGCCTTGCTTCCGGTTTGCAAAATACAGCACGCCAACTTGGTGGCGCGCTTGGTATAGCCATACTTGTGACACTCTCTCATACCGTGACCACGCTACATGTAGAATCTGGGAGTCCTGCCGTATTGGCGCAGCTAGCTGGTTACCATAGTGCATTCCTTGCGGCAGGCGTAATCTGCGGCATATCCGCCTTGATATCGTTATTACTTCGTAGTAACAGAGCCGATTGATAGTGAATACATCGCTAGTGTATGTCATGAACCCGTAATGAAACCAACGGCAGACTTCTTAGAGTTTGTTCGAAGTTTCATTCTTAGAACACGAATAAGCCGCAAGGAAAAATCCTCGCGGCTTCGATATCAATAGTAATGAGTCTTTTCATTACCTCTTTCTTCCCATCAATCCTCTACTCTCCTAAATAACGTTCCTTCAGGACATGTAAATGATGCAGCTCATGCCCCGCGATCGTATAAGCAAGCGCACGCGCCGATATCGTCATATTGTTCGTGGTGCCTGTGCGAAGCGCAGCTTCATCGGTGAGACCGCGCAGCAGCGTCAACGTCGCATGACGGACGGCTTGGTAGTCTTCCAGCAGCTCGGACATTGGCATTGAATCGAAAGTGGAGCCACTCATGAATAGACCCTCATCGAATCCTGGCAGAGGTGTCTGATCCCCTCTCGCAATGCGCAACAGCCGGTACGCCATGACGCGTTCTGTATCCGCGATATGACCGAGCACTTGCTTAATAGACCATTTGCCCGGCGCGTAGCGATATTCCCCTTGCTCCTTCGAGAGGTTCGAGATTAATTTCGTCGTCTGCTCTAGCTGCTCAGCTAGCATCTCCTGCAGATCCCCTGCTGGCATCTGGCTAATGTAATTTGCAAAAGCTTCCCCATACTCTGACGGAAGTGGCTGTGTTAACATGTTGCCCCACGCTCCTTTTCCAAAAATTATATCATATCCCCCCATTATGTGGTACTTGCTATGCGGGCAGCTCAAAATTTGCAAGACCAGCTGTAGGGTAATTGGAAACAAAGCATGTATGACTTTTAACGAGTTGATTTAAACTTTAGATAGCTCCCTTTTTACATGTTATAATTACAAAATTCATAGTAGGCTTATCTTTCATATTTTTATTGGGCTCGTCAATCTCTGAGAACTCGATTAATCCATACTTCTCAAATTCTCGACTTACTGAATTCGAATCATAGAAGAACATTTTGACGCCTTCCATAATCTCAAATCGATCTTTACCCAGTTCTCTGCCCTTGCCATACATGGGAGCCTTTTTTGTAACCGCAGTAAACATCATGTATCCATTGGGTTTTAACTGATTGTAGCAATCTTGAATCAATTTTTCCCGTTCACGACGGTTCAGTAAATGAATCAGGGCGTAGCAGAATATCGCATCATATCGCTTGTTATCAAATGGCATATTGGTCACTGTACCATGATAAATAGTAGCAGTTACCCCGTTTTTCCTAGCTAAATCAATTGCTGTTTTTGATATCTCAATACCTGTCACATGCATTCCGTTATCTGAGAATATCTTTGCATTTCTTCCGTAACCAAAACCAGGTATCAATACGTCCTTCACTTTCTTCTCGAGGAAAAAGTCCTTTGCCATAATAGCAGAATCGGAAGGTTCCAATCCCCACATCATTTGTTTCTCAATAAAGCTTGCTTCCCAGAATTCTGTCATTGCTTTCTCCTCTGTGATGGTTTCAAATGCGATGTAATACAAAAGCATATAATGTATATTGTAGATATCTTATGTCTGTAAATAGACTGTAAAAAACATCTCTGATGAAGTGAGTGTTACTTAACTTCATTAATTGTAAGCATATTGAGTTACTTTAGTAACCTTTTTGTTCTGCAGATGCGCTCTAAAATAGGTTTTGCTTGTGTCATCATATTGAATATACGATACTCTTCGAAGATATTATAGATCTCATTTGTCTATTATTGTACAAATGCGAAGTACGTAAGTCAATTTTCCCTATCTTTGATTTACTTCTTCATTTAGATTACAGGGAGCGAACACGTAATGCGTTGGCTCCCTGTATTATTTAGTCAAATCATTAAATAAAGAAAGTAATTTAGGAGAACGTCAGCTTTCTTCCTTTGGCCAACCGCCCCACAAATGCCCCATATGACCATCTGGATCGCGGAAAGTGAAGCCGTACCCGCCCTGTGGCTTGTACACCATTTCGCCGATTTCGTTCCCTTTCTTCTTTAACTCCTCATACGCTTCATGAATATTGTCTACCTCCAGCGAGATGATTGGCTGATGGTCTCCGCTGCTATTCGTGAAGTCCAGCTTTGGCACCTCTGGGCATCGAATAAGCCCAAGTCCGACTCCCCCGACGTTAAGCCAAGCCTCTTGGTCACCCGGGGAGTATTCGAAAGTGAACGGAATACCGAGTACCTCATTGTACCACCTAACGGAAACCTCTAGATCACGAACCGGCAATGAAACAACTGCATAGTTTTTTATCTTTATTGCCATTATGTATATTCCTCCTTGTTAAATATATTGATTTCAAGGCTTCTGTATTGCGTTATTGTAATCACAATTCCCCATCGGCTTAAAGCTTTGGCGGTGTGCTGAACATGCTATTATGTACCTTTTTACTTGCAAATCATGATTACGTTCCCATTAGGGTCTTTGATATTGAACCAATGTCCGTTTTCAATACCGGTTACCAATTCTACATTCATTGATTTCATGTATTCATAGGACTCTTCAATATCATCTGCAGCGAATTGAACAACTGGGATGTTGAATACGTGTTCTGGTGAATATATCTTGCTGTCTAATACGATATTCGTTTCCCCCTGCATTGGAAGCACATAAATATGGCCAAATAATATTTCTCCATCAGTTGGCAAGCTGAGTAATTTGCAATACCAATCTCTTGCGTTCTCAATATTGCTTACTTAATCAATAACTGGAACGAATACATCTACTTTTCCTGGCCATTCCGGATCTTCAAATTGATAGACCTCGAGTGCAAGTGCCTTCGAATTGTTTTCAAATCCATTGTTTGCAAGGTAAGTGTGGATTTCTTCATAAGGGTCTTTTTCTGTTCTTGTTGTCGCATAGGAATGTGGCGGAGCTGTAAAACCAATCATGCCTTCAGGGATGTCCTCAAGGGAACTTACTTCCATGCAGAAAAAATAAGTAAATAGTACTTCCGATGAGAAGTGCGGACACACATATTCATGTGAATTGATGACGTTTTTGATTTCATGTTTGCGATTCAGAATGATTCTTTTGTAGCTTCAACCCTCTTTGGGTCATGATTCTGAAAACTAGATGTTACTGGAATGCCGATAAATTTTTCCTGGAGGCGAACAATCTCGACTTGGTTTTGGTTCATATTCATTTCTCCTTTGAAATTATTTCGTAAGGCTTTTGAGCCATCTTGAATCTTGATTCAAATCTATCATACTGAGCAAGTTTCCATCTGGATCCTCAAAATCCATTAAATAAAAATCGCCATTGTCACGGATATCAAACACGTTTACTCCATTATTCTTCAGATACTCATGGGCAGAGTGGACATCCTCGGTTAAGAAATTGTAGTACGGAGTGATTAATGAATCTTTATTCATAAAAGTAACAGGCTGCTTTTCATTAACTTGAATAAGACCTAGTACAGTAGCATTATTATGTAATTTCAGTGTTGCGCCCAACCCCCAATTAACGGTTAGCTCAAAACCTAGAACGCTCTCATACCATTGAATGGACTTTTCCAGATTCTTTACTGGAATAAAGATACTTCCGATTTCTCTAATAATAGCACCCATCGAAGTCACCTCATCTGATTGTTGAAAATCTAACAAGTCAGTAATTTAGTTCGCAGTCGTGGTTTTCCCAAATATCAAATAGGTTGCCGTCCAGATCTTCCAATACAAAGAATTTCCCGTACTTCCCCTCATCGCTAATGTTTCCAACTTTCACATCTTCTGATTTCAAATAGGTATGTAAAGACTCAATATCATTTGTGAAAAAGGTAATGAACCATCTCTTCTTATTGTTGATTTCGAATACGGCTCTCGTATCGTTATCACTTTGAATTAAGTCTAATATAGGCCTATTGTGCCTAAACAAACTTAAATATCCTTCCCGCTGGTGTCGAATGTTAAATCCAAAGTGTTTCACATACCATTCTGCTGATTTCTCGATGTTAGCCACAGGAATGACATTGTATGCAATACCAAGGATTTTCCCGTCACTCATCATATTGCCTCCTCTTAGGGTTATTGTCGATTTCCTAAAATTTAGGTCCTTACAATTCCGACTTTATTCCCCATATTCGTTAGACCTGTGCAAGGAATACCTAGAATATGCGTTTTCTTGAGGATCTTTAGGTTCTTCGGCAATTTCATAAAATGTCCCATGTATTTTACGGTGAACAGCCTTATGGCTCCATCGGAACATGTTAGAATGTGTTGGTGTGCTAATGTGAAGTCTTGTTGGTGGGTTTCTTGAGTTATCTCCATCGACTTGCTTTGGAAGAGAGGGGCGCGAATGCTGGCACGTTACGTGAATACTATGATTTCAGAAGTTAGTGCTCAAAATCATTGGTTTCTGGCTAGTTGAGATATTTAATATAATAGAACAATTGTTCCCTTTTGTAAATATAAACAATTTATTTCTTTTCGCACATTTGTCCTTCATTTACCTCTTTAACTCTAAATAATTCATATTATAATCTTCTCCTAAGAAATTCACCTCTCCAGAAAATCCATTAAATCCCCACTTACCATTCACGTTAAGAGTAAAGAGGTATTCTCTTTCCCAACCCTGTAACTTCTCATCATCACCATTATATCCTTCCTTAATGCTTAATCTAGTTTGAGTTTGATCATTTACAAAGTAACTCTTATTGATGACCGCATTTGTTATCGTTATTCCTTTATGAAAGACAGTTGGGTATAATGTGTTCTGTTGAACATACATATCTGACTCTGGATCGGCATCCATATTATGAGTAAATAATATAGATAGAATAATATCAGCATTGTTTCCAAACTCTTCGGTAAAAGACTTCTCTAATTCCTTATACTCCAGTTTTGACACCTTTTCCCTCAACGCTAAATCAATGATCATTTTTTCTTTCTTCTCAACCATTTCAATGGCAGTCTTCATGTCGAAATCAATTGTTTCTTCTTTTATTGGCTGTATTTGTACTGATGATTGACAAGCCGATAAAACAAAATAACTATAATAAATATACATAAGTAGAAACTCCTCATCATTAGCTCTCCCCTACAATTACACTGAATATATATTATAAGTTTGGCCGTGGTCGCGTATTTCAAAATTATAAATCTTCTCCGTAATCAGTCTTACTCCTCTTTGTTCCACTAATCAGCCGGTTAATTCAATAAAACATCAACAAAGCAGTTTAACAGAGCCAAGTAATTGTTACTTGGAATTTCCCGGGCAAGCGCAGAATTCGCTAAAACAAACCATCTACTGACAGAATAGCTCAGATTCGTTTACGCCGAGTTCTTCCAACGCAATTACAAATCATAATGCAGCGAGCTAGAACCTGTAACCCCTGCTCCTCTGCGCCCTTGGATTAGAAGGTTCACCACTATTCGAAAAGGAAAGAGTGCATTCAGATCCCCGAGCGCTGAGGCTACCTCCGCATAGTGCTTAGCAGCTTCTTGCTGTAATTTGCTGTTATTCGAATTGAAATCAAATGAATCGCGGAATATAAAAAACTTTTTTAACTAAACAACATTATTGTTTACATAATAATATTACTGTTAACTTAACGCTGCTTCTCATCACTTTATTCAATTCAGAAAGAGTACTTGATGAAAATGATACCGCAGGATTTGAAGGCATTGCTAGATACCAATTCCCTGCAAGACGTTGTGGGTTTTACTATTTTTATCACGTATTTAGTTGAGGCGGACGATATAGCCGATCCGGATACGATTAATTGGATGAATCGCTTCGGAGACAAGATTGTGGCTCAGCATAAGAATGTAGAAGAAGTTACGAGTTTACCTCAGCTCCTGCTTCAAATGACTGGTAATCACGATTTTACTTCTGACAAGGAGCAGCTTAACAATCTGATAAAGCAAATGCCTCCTACTCTACTGAAGTCCGTCATTAGTGCAAATAAGCAGTATGTCACGATTCAGTTTAAAATAAATCAGGATTTGTCATCGGCTCAGCAGTTGGCGATAATGAATACCATTACACAACAAATTGATGCCGGCGATGGGATCCATGTGAGCCCCGTCGGTACTCAAGTTATGATGCTGCATGGGATCGATAATGTGAGTGCAAATCATATCGTTATCACGATAACAGGTTTAGTGGTTATTTTCATAGGTTTACTATTAGCCTTTAGAAGTTTGTAAAAATGCCCTCCCAAACTCTCAAACAGCATGAACTTCATAATAACGGCTTTTTGCTTGTGTTTCGTTCCAATTTACATATTGCCGGATCATGTTTTTTGGGGCTTGGTAATCGGTTGTGCGCTTTCAGTACTGTTGAATAGTATGATCGGTACGAACGGGAGATCTTTGAAGTTTCAATCTTAGAGTGTGAACAAGCCGCAGGACTAGGAAACAGTCCGTGCGGCTTTTATATTACGATTTGAAGTGATCAAGCCCATTGGGATAGTACTCCTAACCCCAAACAACACCTCGCCTCTCGTATTCCATTCGATATTCAACGGCAGCTGCAATTTTGGCACTTGCGAACCTTTCAGTGATCCAAAGTCCTAAATTAATTCCTGAAGTGACTCCTCTTGCAGTGATAATATCCCCTTGATCAACAATTCTGTAACGAAGAAGCTCTGCCCCGTATTCAATGAGTTCATTTTGCGCCAAATCGTGCATCGTCGCCTTTCGACCATTCAATATACCGGAGGCAGCTATCAGCATACCTCCTGTACAAACTCCAGCAACAATCGTTCCTTCGTTGTGCATCTCGCTAATCAGTTTGGTCAGGGTTCCAAGCTCTGCTTGCTTTCGCGCCCCATGTTCAGCTTTATGATTCCAGCCACCACCAGGTACAATTAACAGATCAGGACGATTATCCATTCGTAAAAAATCATTTAGTTTAAGCGTAACTCCAAACGAAGTAGTAATTTCTTGTTTTGGTTCACATGATATGAGGTCAACCGTGAAAGGAGCCCCTTCTTCTATTGCTCTTTTGAGTACCTCAAAAGGTGCGAAAGAGACAAGCTCTCCGAAGCCGTCAAACAATACAATTTGTATTTTCATTTTTGAACACCGTCCATGTTCGGAAAGAATTTTGTATTCTTCTGCCAGTTCGCTGAGTTCCCATGAATAAAGAAAGGTTCCGTATTAATTTTGTATATAATAATCTTGCCCTCTAAAGCCGTTAAATACCGATAGGAGCCCACAAAGACGAAGCCGATTTTGATCAATAACATGTTCGCCATATGCTTTCATAAATCTATTGGCATAGTCAGCGCTTTTCAAGTTGAATTGTAGAGACCATAGCGCCCAGAAGATATCATAATGCCGATCCCCTACACCGCCATACCCTACATCTATGTATCCATTTCGTTTGTTATCTTGAAGAATTAGGTTCGGTAAGCAATAATCGCCATGTATGATCACTTTGTCTTCTATAGCGTGTTTATATAGAAATACCATATCTTTATATGCGGTTTCGCTACTGGTATACCCCATATACTGAAGAAGGCTCTTTTCTGCCTTCCCTTCCCGATATTTGCGCTCTGCCCGGATGAACATTTCCTCTAGTCCGTTCGTAATAGGGCAATCCGTATGTGCAATTTGATGCAAATGTAGAAGGCTTTCCGCAAATACATCGCATAAATGCTCTGGATGAGCTATAAATTCATCGCTTGCTGCATGTGAACCGGGAATTCGATCGGTTACCAGATAATCATTGGAATCATTGGAACTGTAGTGAAGTACGCTCGGACATATGCCTTTATGATGCAAATAGCTCGTCATGATGGCTTCACGCTGCATTTGTTCTTTTGGAGTTACTTTTAGGAAGACATCGTGGGATTGATTTTTCATGTGATATACTGATGATCTTGCGGTTTTCTTAACGACTGTCACTTCTGCTTCACTGAGGTAGGCTTGTATCTCGATTGGAAAAGTATTATATATGACGGGTTCTACGATAAGGCCCATTCCCGCTTCCCCTCTCCTTATCTATGAAGGTTCCAATGAAATTCACAATGCATTGAAAAGCTTGTTGCTCAGCTCAATAATTGTCGGGAGGAGCGCTTAGTCTTGTCTCCGGTCTAAAATATTTGATATAGAAATGGTGATAATTATATTCTTTAAACCCGAGGCTTTCATATAGCGATTTCGCAAAATTGCCCTTTACCACTTGAAGTATGGCCTTTTCTTCACCACTGCGAATGATTTCATTAACAAGAAATTGCACAAAATCTCTTCCATAACCACGTGATTGATGTTCAATCGAAACCGCAACGATCCCTATTTTATTGCCATCTATTCTTCCTATTGCGACAATCTTATTCTCCACGGTCATGACAAACATATTGTTTTTGTTCTGTGCGTAAATTTCCCGCTCCGATGCTACAGGTTTATAAAAGAACGGTGGGTACATTCCAACACGCTGACGCATATGATAAAAGGCTAATTCGCAAATTCGATCCCACTCATAGTAATCATCATCTTCATAATTTCTTACCACGATGTTGCTTGTAGGAAAGGCTTCGCCGATACGCTCCATCATATAGGATGTAAAGTACAATCGATAACCGTTATTCTCTAGCAGGCCGATGACATCAACGTCACTAGGAGAACAAGTAAAAATGGTATGCTCTACTTTTTCATTATGGACGAGCATTTCTTCATACTGATTTATCAGCATGGTACCGATATGCTCTGCTTCATACTCCTTGCTTACATAGAGAATGGCCTCTGGCTTTCGGCCGAAACCGTTAAATGAAAGGAAACCTACAAGCTTGGTATTCATCAGTGCGACCAGAATATTGTCTTTGTTTCTTTTTTCATCCTGATCCAATCGTTCCAGTAAATAGCTGTCGTGATGTAACAGGTGTTCAATTTGTGCTCTATCTCTTTGGGGGGTATAGGTTTTTATTTCGATTTCTCTCATAACGCTCACCTCGATTCAACTGACCATCTCACTTGGCGGTCTGCTCATTCGGGTGTCAGGTCTATAGTATTTGGTTAGCCAGTGGTACAATGACTTTTCATTGAAACCAAGACTTTCATATAACTTCTTCGCATAATTGCCTTTCACAACCCCCAGCTGCACGATGGTATTGCCACGACGCATGATTTCGTTTACAAGAAATGAAACGAATGGTCTGCCATATCCTTGAGATTGAAGATCATGCCGAACAGAGACATGACTCAGCTCATTGCCATCAATATTTCCAACCCCTGCGATTTCCCCTTCAACAAGAAGCACGTATATGTTGCTTTTGTTATCGAACATGCGCTTTCGTTCATTTTCATTCGGAGGGAAATAATAGGTTGGAAGCATTCCCAGATTATCATGCAACTTGTAAAAAGCGACCTCGATAAGTACATGACAGGTCTCATAATCATCATCTTCATAAGGTCTAACCGAAATATGCTGTTCAGGAAGATAGCCACCTTCCCGCTCCATGATGTGAGACGACCAACTGATGTAGTAAGCATTCTTATACAAAAATTGCAAAGTAGAACGATCGCCATCCTTGCATCCACCCATTGAACGTTCTACGATCTTGTGTGGGGAGAGCAAGTGGTCGACCTTCGCCATGAGGGCAGTTCCAATCCCTTTCCTTCTGTATTCCTCGCTAACATATATCATTGTCTGTGCTTTTCTCTTTATCCCATCAATGGATAGGAAACCTACTGTTATGCCAGTGTAGCGGGCTACAAATATACCATCCGGGAACATTTTCTCGCATCTTAGCAATTCTTTGATCTGCTCATCTCCACACAACATAGCTCTGATTGAATTTTTATCCCTTTCAGGTTGGTATGGTTCTATTATCAGATCTTCCACGCGTACACTCCCTTTCGTTAGACCAGTTGATTTTTGGGAGTGATATTTTACCACATGCATATGTGTATGTACTAGTATTTTTTAACAGTCTTCTGCACGATCAATTCGCAATCTCTATGGATCCTTTCTTAAACTGTCGTCAACTCATGGACAGTGATAAAGGGGCTCTCACTCCTCCAGCCTTTCCACCTAGGGGGACATAATTTAAACTCGCTTCCGTTTGTGAAAAAAGGCAGCTGACCCAAGAAAGTCGGCTGCCGCCAATATTTTTATTACGTTATCGTCCCGTTAGCCAAATCATTCTTCGAGACATGCAACAAGGATTACTACCGCTTCAGGAAGCTCGTGATTTCTGCGCACAGCTCCTTGTGAAACTGAATTCGATCAAAGCCGGGAGGATCCTGTGATGGCAGAAATGATGGTGAACTCATCGAAGGTGGAAATGGGCTCAAAAAGGAAAAGTGTCCGGCATTTTGCACGGTTCTATACTGAACTTTATTTCGATCAGCAACCCCATTCACAATAATTTGCGCGTGAAAAGCGGGGGTATATGGGTCTTTTTCAGCGTCAAGCATCAAAATTGGGACATCAACCATGCGTAACGCTTCTTTGGATTGAAACCATACTGATGCTGGCGCTAGAAGTACGAGCGACTGAATGCGGGAATCTGGTGTGACCTCTATGCGCTGCGGTTGAGCATCTGGTGACTCATGAGGAAATGAAGTAGGTTCTCCACCTGCCGCTGCCAATGCCGTGTAGCCACCGAGAGAATGACCGATAATCGAAACGTCATTCGGGTTCACTTTCCCAGCAAACCTCTCAGTTTCAAAAAACCAGTCGATGGCCATCCGAATGTGACGGGGTCTGTTCGTCAGATTTTGAACCGTACCTTCCAAGCTATTATCATTTCTATTGTTGTATGGGTGTTCAAGCATCCCGACGATAAAACCGTTCCGCGCTAAATGCTGAGCTAACATACGATAGGCGAATGGAGTGCTGCCAGTACCGTGAGAGATCAGCACCAATGGGAACGTTCCTTCCAAGACCTCCGCATCCTTCGCTAACTCGATCGAATAGGGCCCTAATTGTACGACATGCTCATCCGTGCCCGTCGGATACATCACCCACATTGGAAACGTAATACCCAAAGCCTTATCCGATATTTCGACTTTACGGAGTCCTGCGGCCCCCGGCAGTTTAATTTCATTTATGTCCATTTCATGTGCTCCCCCCTAAGATAGTAAGAATTAGACTCGAATAGAATATATAATTTATACTATACGGCAATTCATGTTATCGTGTTGAACTATTTTGCTAAGGTACAGTCGGTTGTTGTGCCGTCTTGTTTACTCTCTTATTTTATTTCACTTGTCCATGATGTACTGCGCTGCATACGGCTAATGAGTTCCCGTCTGGATCAAAAAATCCACTAACTCCATTCATCTTTGCATTCCGAGAACGCAACCCTAATAGCATCTCCTCTACATTGGCTGAGTAGAAGTCAATTACACTATGAGTTACATTCGTATATGTATTCGTAAAAGCAAGCCGCTGTTCATCTTGATTCTCAACCAAGTATAAGTTTGGAACTCCAAGACGTTCGCCTCCATCCAGATAAAGCATGGCCGCCTCCCAATCTTCTTCCGGTTCTCCAAGAACCCTCATGCCAAAGGTTTCGGTATACCAGGCTATCGCTTTTTTCAAATCCGTCACAGGAATTTCTATGCCTGCAACACGCCATACATACGGATGGGATTGTGGAATTGCTTGATTCGCTTCACCTTGTCCGTTTAGTTCAACATTACAAACCCCGAACGAATTGCCGTCACAGTCCCGAAACCCGAATCCTTGACGATTAGGTTCCTGCTCCCAATCAATCTCATTGACATCAACCCCGCGTTCCTTTAAAAACCGATAGTACCCTTTGAGATCATGCGTATAGAGGTCGATGATACTTTGAATATAGCCATGCTTCATATTTTTAAATGTTAATCGGCGGGTATCATCTGTCTTTACGAGGTACATGGAAGGCACTCCAATCGCTCCCGATCCGCCTTGAAAGTGCAGCATTGCCGTTGTCCATTCATCGCTCCATTCCCCTTGAAGTTCAGCACCGAGCATCACACCGTACCATTCAACTGCCCTGAGTAAATCCGATACAGGAATTTCAATTGTAGCAATGCGTGGTACAATTGCACGCAGGACTTCTCGTTCGATGTTTTGCCCAAAACCATCATAATTCATGAAATCATCCATTAATACAAACAGCTCCTTTTTAAGCGAATCTTTTGATCTACGAATTCGACTCTCCGCTTTAAGCGAATCTTTTGATCTACGAATTCGACTCTCCGCCGCGTTCATTGATATTTCAAGGATTTCTGCGGTTTCTCTAATCGTAAATCCACCTAAATAGTGAAGCATGGACAATGGTTCCAAAAGCCTCCCAATCTCCAAGTAGAGCCGCTTGCACCCGCTTCATATCATGGCTCACTGTTTATCCTCCTTTTAAGAAGCAGACACACTACATTCGCATTTTCCGTCGGTAATCGCTAAAAAACTACATAAAAACTTCGACATTTATGTTCGAAGTTCATTCTGTGTTCCCCTAATATTCTCATTCCCTAAATTCCGGCATATTCAAACGCGACGTGAAATGATATTTGAATGCGAGTTCTACCATTCGCAGATTGGAGTAAAACAAGTCTTACGCTCTACGTCTCCTAATGTATAAGTGAATATGCTAAGGTACATTTTGAACTTCTTCATTACGAACCGAAATGCCCAATCGCAGTCACAAAGATGAAAAGGAATACCGCCATGGATGCATTAATGACTTCGAACAACATAAGTGGCTTAGACATTTTAGTTGGTGATTTTGGAAAGATACCAGCTAAGTCGATCATGTAGACGATAAAGTATAAGACCGCGATGATTGTCGTAATGAAAATAGCATTCGCATGCGATATCAATAAGAGATAGCACGCAATAAACGACGAAATGCCGAGTAAGATGAGAAACAGATTGAATCCCCAAAACACAATCCCTTTTAATTTGGAAAAATCCCTATTCTCAATCGGCCCTCCCGGAACCAATATCGATAACAACGTAACATTTAAAAACATGAGTAAACTTGCGATGGTCATCATGTTCTGCATCGTTATTCCTTCCTCTCTTCTGTTTGGTTATAAGCGTAACAAGATGAAAGGAGGATGTATTGTAAAAAATCAGCATCAATGATGAAGCTCTATCATTTCTGACCATACCAAACAAAGTGAAGGGTTAATTCATGAGGCGGCTTCTCTAAATCTTTGACGGTTTTGCCTGCGAATTTTTTGGATGTCTTGATGAGGTGCGACTGATCATAGTAGCTAATCTGGATATCTTTTCTCAATCCTTCATTCTCAACAAGCTTTCTGAACTTTATAATATCTCCATAGGCCTTTGGGGTGAGGCCGATCTGTTTCTTGAAGGAACGCTCCAGCGTACTTTCTGAAATTTCAAAACATTTCGCCATCCTCACAATGTTCAAGTTGTCGTACTCTCGTTCTACATACATAAGCATCTCCTCTATACGGCTGGTATCCTTCTTATTCAACGTTAATCGATGCAACAAATAATGATTGATTGCTGTGATCTATTGTTCCACGTCTTTACAGCCTATTATCTGTTGGTACAGATCGCCTAGAAGAGGATCCACTTCGTCGACGTGTACGATTCGCTCTGTCAATTCAAAGCTGGGTACATAAAAAAGTTGTATAAACCCTAAAGGAGTCAGTGAAATGCCAATTTGATATAAATGTTGTCCATATCGGACATGTTTGGCTCTCTTCATTTGCCCAATCACAACCGCATTGGGGATTGTTACTTTCCTCTTCTCTTCCACCATACGATAAGGAGAAGCATAATTAAATATGATATTGATATGTCCGAGCGGCATAATTATATCCTCTTTCTTGTCGTCATCGAGATGGGTGAAATCAACGACCCAGACATAGTCTACCAACTTCTGTAAAGCGTTTGTAGTTTTAAAAGTTTGAATCATCGAAAGCA
>NZ_JMDX01000132.1:0-16744 GCF_000935845.1 Paenibacillus sp. E194 | reverse complement strand
CTGCGAGGAAAGAAATGCGGCATTGATGACATCGCACGCCGAGTGGGTTACGAAAACGTATATTCGTTCAAACGTGCGTTTACACGATATGAAGGCATTAAGCCGGATGAATACATGGAATCGGCAGGCTGAATGAAGAAGGACACTAAGGACACTTACTGGAGAAGTGTCCTTCTTTGACTGAAATTTTATAAAATCGGCTTCGTTATCCCTTGCTCGGATGAATGAACCCAGCGAGCGAGGCGGTCTCCCGCCACAACCGATCATGAGAGCTGGTCATGTCAGCCTGCAAAGGAGCTGAAATCGGCTGGAGATGCCGATACATTCGCTCATCTATGAACCAATCGCCTTCTTCAATTTGCCGTGCCGGCTCGTCCTTCCAGACATCAGTTAAGGCCGGACTATAGGCCCGGTATGTAACAGAAAGTTCGGTTCGATCGGGCGGGATCGCTTGCTTCACAAAGCGGTGCGGCCAATAGTCTGCTCTCGATCCCGTATGAGGGGCCGCGCGCATGAAACGAACAGCATGATTATAAATATGGGGCGTATGGAACAACAGCGCATACAGCTTCTCTCCGAACGCTATACGTTCATCTAAGTCAGTAAAGTTCTCTAAATTAAGCCCAACGAGCGGAATCGCTTCTTCCTCTCGTGGAGATGGAACACCAAGCGGGAAAATGACTTGATTCATCTGCAGCCAACCATGCAATTGGAAATCCCATTCATTAAGCACATGCGCCCGGTAGGTGGGATTGCGCATGACTCTTCCTTCAATGACGTTCTGTTCGTTAATGATTAGTGCTGTCGTGAGCAGCGAACTTGTCTGCTGTACCCAGAAGCCGTCCCAGAATGGGGTCATGAAGGCAGATACGCCAAATGCAGGAAGCAAGTGGAACAGGCTCTTACCCGCTCGGCGGCTGGCTGCATACAGCAGCAGCTGCGGATAGGCATCATGGAATATGAGTGCATTCGATCGTTCCAGCACTCGGTAGGTCCACAATCTATGGTTCGCACTCATAATGCGGGGCAGCCATTCTCCCTGCAAGTCAGTCATACTCCAGCCGCCATTTCGTGAGACCATATGCGCGAGCAGGGCCCAATGCAGTTCTGGATACGACTGATAGATTCGCGCATAGGCAGCGGTGCGTGTAATATTGTTGCGATTGGCTGTGCGAACAGAGCTCTGAATTTGCCGGATGATCCGCCATTCCTCGGCTGAGAATTCCGTATCTCCTCGCTCTCGAAAGCTGCTGACTGTTCCTTGCTGACGTACTTTCTCGTTCAGCAGTCGACTGGCCTGCTCTTCCGCACGTTTCGCTGCGGCGCGATTCCAATCAAACGAAGGGCGTTCCCGCCATTGTATGAGTTGTTGATAAAGTTCATTCCAAGTTGAACGGACGACACTATATGCCGTATCGAACGAGTGGCGCATCAGCTGTATCGCGTGGCGCATGCGCTTGGACAGATTGGACAGCATCGATTGTTCCCCTCCATTTCGAGACGACGATACGTGACCGAATTCATTGATTTTCTTCATAGTATGCCCAAAAACAGCCGTAGACGTTCATGTGTGGGGTTTGACTTTTCCATTCTTCAAATGTTATAAGTTCAAGAAAGCAGAAGTATCAGAATACATCTGCTGGATGTTGGATAAGAGAAGTTCCATGTTAGATTCTGTGAACTTAGTAGGGAGTGAAGCGTGTATGGAAAGAATAGAAACAGTTGAGCGGTTCAATGAGATCATTGCACAAGAGGAGCCAGTTGTAGCGATATTTAAGACATCCTGGTGCCCAGATTGCCACTTCATCGATCCTTTCATGCCTGAATTGGAGACGAATTATGCAGGTAAGGTGACATTCGTTGAAATCGATTCGGAGAAGCTCCTTGATGTTGCACAGCAATACCACATTCTTGGTATTCCAAGCTTCGTAGCCTTCAAGGGCGGCAAGGAAACCATTCGCTTCGTGAACAAGCTGCGCAAGACTCGTCCTGAAATCGAGCAGTTCGTTGATCGGGCAATTGCAGTGTCTGCAGCTGTATAATAAGGGAATAGTCACTCGATGCACATATGAGAACCGTCCCGCTGGTGGGGCGGTTTTTTTATTGCCTTGAAAGGGAGTGTAGAACGAAGTACAGCCGAAGCAAGCCGACATTATCTGAAGTGGTTCTTATACATGAGGTAAGAGCTGGATGTATCGATTTGGATGTGAAAGATGTAATATTTGTCACAATTTAGCCGTACACTCAGCTAGGAAATCTTGTATAATGGAGGACGATTGGAACTGTTTTCATAATTTGTAATGGAAAAAATTGAACAACGGGTCAGGTGAAACTAGTGAACGCGAACATCTACCGGATATTGAGGCGGTTATCTTACGCGGTTTGCATCGGTATGTTTATCGTAGTGTTAAACGGGGCGCTTGTGACGAAGACAGGCTCCGGAAGTGGCTGCGGCACAGATTGGCCACTATGCAATGGCAAGTTTGTTCCGGCATATACGATCGAATCCATGATCGAATATTCTCACCGATCTGTGACGGGTGTTGTAGGATTGCTTGTTCTGGCCTTGTTCATCTCCGTTCTTCGCTATGCGAAGCATCATCGTGAGGCTCTATATTACTCTTCTCTCACCTTATTATTTACCATTATACAAGCAATTATGGGAGCGCTTGCGGTAGTCTTTACCCAGTCTCCGCCTGTTATGGCGCTTCACTTCGGATTCTCGCTGCTGGCATTCGCTTCTTCCTTCATGATGAGTGTAGTGGCAAGGCGCTACGAACGCGGCATCGATTCTACATCTGCTGTAAATTCCGTTCGTGCAGAATTTCGGTATGGGGTTTGGTTCACACTTCTATATACGTATATCGTAATATACGTAGGGGCATTTGTTAGGCACACGGACTCTTCAGGGGCATGCATGGGCTGGCCGCTGTGCAACGGAGAGTTGATTCCGGAGCTGTCGGGGGGAACAGGAATTGCCTTCATGCATCGTGTGGCAGCAGCACTGTTATTTGTTGTAATCGGGATAATGTCACATTTTGCTTACCACTACCACAAGGACAATCGCGAGATTCAGTTGTGCGGCATTTGGGCGCTTATCCTATGTGCAGCACAGATTGCAAGCGGCGCGGTCGTTGCGAGTACGATTACGAATCCAGACTTATTCCTATTTGCAAGCTTATTACATACGGTATTAATTTGTGGACTGTTCAGTGTACTCTGTTATATGAGCATCCGTGTCTGGCAGCTGCGACAAAAATAAGGATCGTTTCTCCTGGCTGTGATGGTGGTAAGAAGAACCGAAGAAGATTGAGTTTGAATTATAGAATGGAATCAGTGGTTATAAATAAAGAAGCAGATCGCTTACTGTTGGACAATGGAGATTGTCAACGAGAGGCAAGCGAGCTGCTTCTTTTTCTCTGAGAAACATTCATTGGATTAGGCGCCTTCCTTTACTTGCTGTGTTTCATTCGAGTGCGCACCGAGCAATACGATAGATGCGGCAGCCTTTGCTGCTGCCAACCAGCGAACATTCCACGGCTTGCGTACGATAACTTGATTGTTGTTTTTCATATCATTTTACCTCCAACTATTTTTGATGTGTTCCCTTTGATGTCCTCATTATACCTGTAGATATTCTGCTCGTACCATGTAATCGGCTTACGGCTATCTTACAATGTCGTAATAATGTCGTAAGTTGTCTGCTCGGTCAGGCTTTAGGTTCATCAAAAAAACAGCTATACTACAGAAGAGGAAGTTTTCGTTTGTCATTAATGCCCGGTTGTGAACGCAAATTATTGCAGACATCCTGCGGCATCCATGTAACTGTTCATGTACAGCAACAAAGATACGCTTATTTTTTCAAGGAGGGCTCGTAGTTGTCATTTACGAATATACGCGACTTTGTCGACACGCTGAAGCGTGAGAATGACCTCGTCGTTATTGAAGCGGAAGTTGATCCGTATTTGGAAATTGCAGAAATTCATCGACGCGTCATTGAAGAGGGAGGTCCTGCGCTTCTATTCACCAATGTGAAGGGCAGCCCCTTTGCAGTGACGACGAACCTGTTCGGTACGATGCGCCGGGTGGATATGGCCTTCGGAACGCGTCCTGAGCAGCTCGCGAATAAGTGCGTAGAGGCCGTAAACCGTCTAATGCCTCCATCACCGAAGAAGCTGTGGCAAGAGCGTTCGACGGTGAAGGAGCTCCTTAGCCTGATGAAGGTTGGCATGAAAGATGTATCTTCTTCGCAAGCTCCAATTATGCAAGTGAAGCGTACAGACAAGCCGATGCAGGGTTTGCCGGCATTGACGAGCTGGCAGCTGGACGGAGGTCCATTTATTACGCTTCCATTGGTCTATACCGAACATCCGGAGCTGAAGAGCGCTGATCACAATCTCGGTATGTACCGAATTCAAATTTACGATGACAACACGACAGGTGTTCATTGGCAAATTCAAAAGGGCGGCGGCCTCCATCATCATGAGGCTGAGCTGCGCAATGAAGCGCTTCCGGTATCCGTCATCGTGGGCGGGCCGCCTGCACTGATTGCGGCTGCGATCGCTCCACTGCCGGAGAAGCTCCCTGAGCTGTTGATGGCATCATTCGTCATGGGTGAGCGTCTTCCAGTGGTAGACAGCGGATTCGAAGGACATCGTATCCCAGCGGAAGCAGAGTTCGTTATCCAAGGGTATGTTCCACCACATGAGCGCCGCATGGAAGGGCCATTTGGCGACCACTACGGCTATTACTCATGGGCGCATGAGTTCCCGTTCCTGAATGTGAAGCACATGTACCACCGTAAGAATGCGATCTACCCAGCTACAATCGTGGGCAAGCCGCGTCAGGAAGACTACTATTTGGGCGAGTATCTGGTTAGATTGTTGTCGCCAGCGTTCCCGATGGTTATGCCGGCGGTACGCAAGGTACATCCATATCCAGAAACAGGCGTTCACTCGCTTGCCGCAGCTGTTGTACGTGAGAGCTACTCTCGTGAGGCACTTCTGTCTGGCTTCCGTATTCTTGGCGAAGGGCAGCTCAGCTTGACGAAGTTCTTGATGTTGACGGATCAGCCGGTTGACTTAGAGAACTTTGCAGAGCTTACGGAAGCGGTGCTAGAGCGCTTCAAGCCAGAGACGGATCTGTACGTGATTAATAATACGTCCCATGACACACTTGACTATACGGGGCATAAGCTGAACCATGGCAGCAAGGGAATATTGCTCGGTGTAGGCGATGTAGTCCGTGAATTGCCTGGCGTGTACGAAGAAGGCCCGATCGATGAGATTAACGATGTGGCTGTATTTTGCCGTGGCTGCTTGACGATGTCAGGTGCTTCGTATGAAGCAGAACCTCAGCTGGCGGAACGATTGCTACATCGTCTTGCTGCACAAGAGACGAAGTGGCCGCTTGTCTTCCTTGTTGACGACGCTCAGGTTGCCAATACGCAGTTGTCGTTTTTGTGGACGGTGTTTACGCGATTTAACCCCGCATCAGATATATACGCAGCAATGGAAGTCCGTAATCACCATCTCTCGTATAAATTGCCAATTGTTATCGATGCCCGCATGAAGCCAGGCTATCCAGATGAGTTATTCCCGCGTGAGGATATTGTGGAATTGGTCGACCGCCGTTGGAAAGACTATTTCCCAAACGGAATTAAGCGGGGGTGAGTTCCATGCTGCGCAGCTTGTTCGGGGAGCCACCCCGTGTTGACAGCGGAACGTTGAAGGATGCAATGGCGGGGATGGACAACTATTTGGAAGCAATACGCAGTCGCATGGAGGGAACAGGCGATCCCGATCACTTCTGGCGCAAGATAGAAGTGTGGACAGTCGGACTGAAGACCTCCTTGGATGAACTGGAACAAAGCGTATATGCGTCTGACAAGTTCGCCGATCGTGTGTCGAAGCATTATGAGGCCGAGATGTCTGAATCGGAGCAGGATGATTATTACCGGTACGTCTATTTTTATAAAAATGGATTTATTCGTGTGTTCTCGATCTTGGACAAGCTTGGAACGCTGCTGAATACAGTGCTATCCTTGGAGACCGAGAGGGTGAAGCATCATTTCTCTTATTTTACGGTGCTTCGCCAATTGCGCTTCAAGGGACAGCATCCTGAATTGGAACATGCCCTGACGGCATTGAAGGAGCGGCATGAAGATGCACTTCAGCGGCTGCGCAAGCGACGCAATATGGAGATTCATCATATGAACCCAGAAATGCAGGATGATTTATGGCAGCGGCATCGCAGCTTGAATGACAAAATTAAGCTTGAGGATATTCAGGCCAATGTGGCAGATTTGCAGCATGGTCTGGAGATGGTGTGTGGCGCATTGATCCATGTATTTCGACTGCTTCCCGTCAAGTAATGGAATTGAAAAGGGAATAAAAGTTAATTGACAACTTTCACCTGCTGCATTATACTCAATTTAAATTTCATAACTGTTTTCTTATCAAGAGTGGCGGAGGGACAGGCCCTGCGAAGCCCGGCAACCGATCTTGCAACCCGGATGCATAACAGTGAGTTATGCGATTGCAAGATGTCAATGGTGCTAATTCCTTCAGAACGTAATGTTCTGGCAGATAAGAAAGGGAGAGTCGATTTTTCATCTGGTTTCTTCACAGAATACCGAACGTTCGCCCCCTTTTGGCATCTGCCAAGAGGGGGCTTTTTGCATGAACGAGCGGCCCCAAAATTGAGAAGTGAAGGTAGCCAAGGAATGTGGTATATTTGGCGGCAGTTATTGAGAGGATACAGCATACGGATAGATGAAGATAAGGCTGTAGCGCCTATCTATTCTAGAATGTGGCTAGCATGAAGGAAGGTGACGATTCCGTTGATTCGGTTGGAACATATAAGTAAGCAATATGGTGCTAACGGCAAGGTGCAAGGGCTGCTGGCACTGGATGATGTGAGTCTGTCGGTTGAATCTGGCGAGATTTATGGCATTATCGGCCATTCAGGTGCAGGAAAGAGTACACTGCTGCGCAGCATTAACCTGCTTGAGCGGCCTACGGCAGGTGTAGTTGAGGTAGATGGCGTTAACTTAACGAAGCTATCGAAGTCGGCGCTGCAGCAGCAGCGGCGCAAAATCGGGATGATTTTTCAGCATTTTAACCTGCTCAGTTCAGCAACGGTATATGACAATATTGCATTTCCGATGCGCCTAGCGGGAACATCCAAGGATAAAGTAGAGAAGAAAGTAAATGAGTTGATTAGGCTTGTTGGTTTGGAAGAACACAAGCATAAATACCCGGCTCAATTGTCCGGTGGACAAAAGCAGCGCGTAGGGATTGCGCGTGCGCTTGCGAATGATCCGAAGGTGCTGCTCTGTGATGAAGCAACATCGGCGCTAGATCCGCAGACGACGAATTCGATTTTGGAGCTGCTGCTCGATATTAACCGCAAGTTCGGAATTACGATCGTGCTGATCACTCATGAGATGCACGTCATCCAAGCGATATGCGACAAAGTTGCCGTTATTCATGGCGGGAAGATTGCTGAGGCAGGCAAGGTTGTAGACGTGTTCTTGAAGCCTCAGCATCCAGTGACACGTGAATTCATACTCGAGGAGCGAAGCGATGCGGATATCCAGCCTTGGGCATCCTTCAAGAGCCAGGCTGCTGAGCATTCCCGGGTCGTGAAGATCAACTATTTGGGTGAAGTCACGTATGAGCCGGTGCTGCATCGTGTCCTTACGGAAGCGGGCGTCAGCTTCGCGATACTACAGGGGACGATCTCTCGGATGAAGGATACTCCTTACGGCCAATTGGTTGTTCGTCTAGATGGCGACACAAGTGCTGTAGAGCAATCATTATCTTCTCTCCGGGCACAGGGTCTTGAAGTGGAGGTGATCGCGTAATGAATTTCGATTTCTCTACTGTCAATTGGAGCGATGTGTCTTCGGCTACTGGAGAAACATTGCAGATGATGCTGTTCTCTGTACTATTCACCTTCCTTGTTGGCTTGCCGCTAGGCGTGCTCTTATATTTAACTGGGCGCACGGGTAGCAGAGCTGGGAAGATTGTATATAGTATCTTGTCATTCATTGTGAACGTGCTGCGTTCAGTACCGTTCGTTATTCTAATGATCGCGATCATACCGATTACACGAATTGTAGTAGGAACGTCGATCGGGGTTGAAGGAACAATCCCGCCGCTTGTAATCGCGGCTGCACCGTTCTTCGCCCGGCTCGTTGAGACGTCACTGCGCGAAGTTGATCGCGGTGTCATTGAGGCGGCGCAAGCAATGGGCGCATCTACATGGCAAATTGTGTGGAAGGTTCTGCTTCCGGAAGCACTGCCAGGATTGATTGCGGGAACTACGATTACTGCGGTCACGCTTGTATCGTATACTGCGATGTCAGGCCTCATTGGTGGAGGCGGTCTCGGTGATCTGGCGATTCGCTACGGATACCATCGCTATGAGATTGAAATGATGATCGTGGCGATCGTTATTATGGTGATACTCGTACAGGTGCTGCAATGGATTGGCGATGCATTTGTTCGCCGCTATACAAGGAAATAAAAAATATTTGTGCTGAGTCGGTCATTTCATGATTGACGGCAGCACAAAATATGATATAATCCCAGTAATTCAATTGGAATTATCGGTAGTTACAAGTTGGATGAAAAGATCATTTGGATCAAAACCTAATAGGCATAGGAAGCACGCTCTTAGGAGCTTCAACTTACAAATAATCATCAATTAAAATGGGGATCTTGGAAGGAGTAGTGAATTACATGAAAAAGTGGACTTTTGTATTGACGCTTATTACACTCGTAGCGGTGCTTGCTGCTTGCGGCAACAAGAATACAGCAGGCGATAACACGAATGCTTCTGGTGAAGCAGGCAAGGCTAGCACGGAGAAAGTGAAGCTTGTCGTTGCTGCAACGCCAGTGCCTCATGCGGAAATATTGAATCATATTAAGCCGAAGCTGGCTGAGCAAGGGATTGAGTTGGAAGTTAAGGAGTTCACGGATTATGTACAGCCGAACGTACAAGTACATGAGAAGCAGCTTGATGCGAACTTCTTCCAACATAAGCCGTACTTAGACAATGAAGTGAAGACGAAGGGATACAACCTAGTAAGTGTAGGGAATATTCACGTTGAGCCATTCGGAGCTTACTCCAAGAAGATTAAGTCGGTTAGTGAAATTGCAGATGGCGCAACGGTATCGATTCCGAACGATGCAACAAACGGCGGACGTGCGCTGCTCTTGTTGGAGAAGCAAGGCATTATTAAGTTGAAGGATGGCGTAGGTCTGGAAGCAACGGTTAATGACATTGCTGAGAATCCGAAGAACTTGAAGTTCAAAGAGTTGGAAGCTGCAATGCTGCCTCGTACGCTGGATGAAGTAGATTTCTCGCTTATCAACACGAACTATGCACTGCAAGCGAACTTGAATCCTACGAAGGATGCGTTGTTCATTGAAGATAAGGATTCTCCGTATGCGAACATCTTGACTGCTCGCCAGGACAACAAGGATAGTGACGCTGTGAAAAAGTTGGTAGCAGCTTTGCAGTCTGATGATGTGAAGAAGTTTATTGAAGATAAATACCAAGGTTCGATCGTACCTGCATTCTAATTGCAGACTACGCTCCAATGAGAGAAGCCCTAGACGCGAGCTGCCTTTCGATAAGAAAGGTGGAGCTTGCCGCTAGGGCTTTTTTTCTTTGTAACCTAGGTGGAGGAGATTCAAGTACGTTGCATTGCGGAGATGGACAGTTTGTCTACATCAGTGTCTAATGCAAAGTTGTTCTGCCAAGGCAAATATCTTATACTGAACGTGGAAGTTCTTTGAAGCGCTCAAAAGGAGGATTACGACGTGGAACAGCAGCGTAAAATTGCTCTTATTACGGGGAGCGCCAAAGGCCTCGGGAAGATGACAGCTATGACATTGGCCGAAACCGGGCATGATATTGTCTTAAATTATGTACATAGCGAGGCAGAGGCTGAAGAACTGCGGCTCCAGCTCGAGAAGACGGGAATACGATGTATTGCCATTCGCGCGGATATTTCCAAGCCGGAGGAAGTAAAACGGCTCGTTACTGAAATGAATGAACGCATCGGTATGGCTGATATTGTGGTGAACAATGCTGGGCCGTTCATCAGAGAGCGGAGATTGTTCGCGGATTACTCGGAAGAGGACATTATGTATTTATTGAATGGGAATCTAAGTGGTGTCATTCTGCTCGATCATTTGCTGCTCGGATCGATGCGGAAGAAGGGGTGGGGGCGCATTATCCATTATGGCTTCGGCCATGCGTCTGAGGCGCGTTCTTGGCCGCATCGGGCGGTGTATGCCGCAGCCAAGGTGGGACTAGTGTCCTTCACGAAGACACTGGCGGTAGAGGAAGCACAGAATGGCATTACGGTGAATATGATTTGCCCTGGCGATATTCGTGGTGACAACAAGGAGCGTAAGATCGAGGATGTACTTCATCTAACCGATGACGAGACGCCGCGCGGCCGTCCCGGCAGTGGTGAAGATGTGACACGAGTCATTCGCTTCTTATGTGAGGATGCTTCTGACTTTATAACTGGTAATATTATTAATGTTTCAGGCGGACTCGATCCTATTCGTACAACGATTAGCTCGAAATCCTAATGCTGCATGTACGCCCGTCGGCTGACAGACACAGCGTTTGCTGTGCCCTGTTGGAACGAGGGCGTTTTCATATTTTGGGGAAGAAGGATGGACGGGATGCGGGATGTCCTAAACTCTTTTTGATTTCGCGTGATAGGTGGTATGAAGATATGAGTTGGCTGACCAAGCAATTAGCGCAAGCAATCGTCTCACGGACAATGCAGGTCATTGGGTACAATGTAAATGTGATGGATGAGCGTGGGCGGATTATTGGCTCGGGTGACCTGTCCCGTATTAATCAAAAGCATGAAGGGGCGCTCATTGCCATTGAGCGCAAGGGAAGGTTCGAGATCGATGAGGAGAGTGCACGCAATCTTCATGGTGTTATGCCGGGGACGAATCTCGTTATTCAATTTCGCGGAGAAGTTGTCGGCGTTATCGGGATTACGGGAGATCCTGCTGAAGTGACGAAGTATGGGGAACTTGTCAAGATGACAGCTGAGATGTATTTGGAGCAGGCGGATTTGTTGGAAAAGGCGCGCTGGGATAAGCGGATGAAGGAGGATTTTCTCTTATCGGTCATTCATGCGGAACCGGGAGATCAAGCCATGCTTCGCCTGCAGGCGGAACGAATTGGCCTGAAGCCGGACAAGCCTCGTGTTGCTTGTATTCTGGAGCTTACGGATGAACAGGATGCTGATTCGGTACCTACACTGCGCAGAGTTGTAGAACTGTTGGAAGGGCGGCCGACAATTGATCTTATCGCGATTCGGAATACGCGGCAAATCGTCCTATTCAAGCCGCATTTGCACCCACGGAAGCCGAATATGGATATATGCGAGGGAATACGGCAAATTCGGAAGTTGCTGGAAGAGAAGCAGATTGCACCTCTTCGTATCGCGGTGGGCAAGGCTTATTCAGGAATCGATGGGCTCATAGCATCCTATCGCTCTGCTCAAGATACGATGCGCGCGGGTCAAGCGATCCTTCCTGAGCATACGGTCTATTATAGTGAGGATATGCCAAATGAGACGGTACTGGCGAATGTGGGCCGCAGCTGGGTTACGGATGAAATGGAGCAGATGTGGCGGCGATTCATCCAAGAGGATCGAAGCGGGGAATTGAGGCAGACGCTGCAGGTGTATTATGAGGAAAGCGGCGAGCAGCAGCGGATTGCACAGCGGCTGGCCATCCATCGCAACACGCTCCGTTATCGTCTTCAGCGGATTGCGGATGTGACAGGCAAGGATCCCAAGAGCTTTCGCGATTTGTTTACGTTAATGTCGGCGTGGTGGATTCACGCGATGCTGCGCAGTAATGAGTCTTAGCCAGTAAACAAGGGAAAAGCTGAGCATGCCTATTTCATGTATCCTATTTCACATACCGGCCTGATAGCAGTATGAAAAAAGGTTGATTAATCTTGTATTGTGCATTTGAACAAAAAACATACTTTTTAAAGCGCTTCATTTCATGTTTATGCATGATGAAGCGCTTTCATATTGGAGGTAAAGTAAAGGTACAACAACGAAACACTGCATCTTCAAGGAGGATGGGGACTATGACAGTAACGGTATCTGTACTTGGTGCACTGGCGGCTTTAGTGGTTGCTATCGTGCTTATTTTACGAAAAGTCCCACCGGCGTATGGTATGATGATTGGCGCGCTGGTAGGCGGCGTAGTCGGAGGAATTGGCTTAGTTGACTCCGTAACGCTAATGATGGACGGAGCCAAGACGATGATTCCAGCAGTGCTGCGAATATTAGCAGCAGGTGTTCTTGCAGGCGTATTGATTGAATCAGGCGGAGCGAAGACGATTGCAGAGACATTAGTACGCAAGGTAGGCGAGACTCGCGCATTGTTCGCTCTAGCTTTTGCAACGATGGTATTGACAGCCGTTGGTGTATTTATCGACGTGGCGGTCATTACGGTAGCTCCAATCGCGCTTGCAATTGCGCAGCGTGCAGACTTATCCCGTATGGCGATATTGCTCGCTATGATTGGGGGAGGCAAGGCGGGTAACATTATGTCGCCGAACCCAAATGCGATTTCTGCGGCTGATGCTTTCCATATTCCGTTGACTTCGATAATGGCAGCAGGAATTATACCAGCATTGATTGGTTTGTTCGTAACGTATTGGATTGCGAAAAAGTTGTCTCATAAAGGAACGAAGGTAGCAGGTGTAGAGCAGGAGCAGGTGGAGGATAGCAAGGAGCAGCTTCCTAGCTTCCTTGCCGCAATGATGGCGCCAATAACAGCAATAGCTTTGCTGGCCTTGCGCCCGATTGCAGGCATCGCCATTGACCCCATTATCGCCCTCCCTGTTGGTGGTTTAGTAGGGGCACTCTGTATGGGACGCATTACACAGATTAACCGATATGCAACTTCTGGACTTGGCAAAATGACAGGTGTGGCCGTCATGCTTATCGGGACGGGGACACTTGCCGGAATTATTTCGAACTCACAGTTGAAGGATGTTATTATCGATGGCTTGACGGCTTCAGGCTTGCCAGCATATTTACTCGCACCAATCAGCGGTGCCTTGATGTCTCTGGCGACAGCGTCCACAACTGCAGGTACTGCGGTAGCCAGCTCGGTATTCGGCTCGACCATTATGGAGCTTGGCGTCGCATCCTTAGGGGCAGCAGCCATGATACATGCGGGTGCTACGGTATTCGACCATATGCCGCACGGCAGCTTCTTCCACGCCACTGGCGGCAGCGTGAATATGGCGATGAAGGAACGTCTTCGTCTTATCCCCTATGAAACGCTAATCGGTCTCGTGCTCGCTATCGTATCTACGCTCGTATTCGGTGTCTTCGGCTGGTTCTTGTAAGCCAAGGACAATACAATGTGCTGGGACAAGGCCGTAACCTCGCAAGTGCAGGTATAACTGAGAAACTTGCTGGTTCGTAATGAGAGACAGGTAAAGGAATAGAAATAGAATGTAGATAACAGCTAATGTACAACTCGGAGAGAAAGAGAGAAAGTCAGATTGCATGGATAGGAGTGGATCAGCATGAAATTCGTAATTGCTCCAGACTCTTTTAAAGAAAGTTTATCTGCGTGGGAAGCATGTCAGGCGATTGGCAGCGGCTTGGGGCGGGTATTCCCGGAGGCAGAACTCGTATATATACCGATGGCAGATGGCGGAGAAGGAACCGTGCAGTCGCTTGTAGACGCGACAAGCGGCCGAATTGTATGGACGACAGTAACCGGGCCGCTGGGAACACCTGTGGAAGGATTCTATGGTGTCTTAGGCGATGGCAAGTCCGCAGTTATTGAGATGGCTGCTGCATCGGGGCTGGCGCTTGTTCCACCGACACAGCGGAATCCGCTCGTTACGACGACGCGGGGGATGGGAGAGCTAATCCTATCCGCATTAAATGAGGGAGTTGAGACGATTATCCTGGGGCTTGGAGGCAGTGCTACGAATGATGGCGGCGCTGGGATGGCTCAAGCGCTTGGTGTACGGTTGTTAGCTGAGGATGGAACGGAAATCGGTGATGGAGGCGGAGAGGTCGGCCGCATTGCACATATCGATATGAGCGGTGTTGACCCTCGGCTTGCGAAGGTTAAATTCGTAGCGGCCTGCGATGTTGACAACCCGCTTATCGGAGAGCGGGGAGCATCGGCAGTATTTGGCCCTCAGAAGGGGGCTACGCCGGAGATGGTGAAGCAACTAGATGCGAACTTGGCGCACTACGCGGCCAAAATCCGGGAGGACGTCGGTTGTGATGTCGCCCTTATGCCAGGCGCGGGGGCTGCCGGAGGGCTTGGAGCAGGCGTGGTGGCTTTCCTGCAAGCTGAATTGAAGCGAGGAGTGGATATTGTCATCGACGCAACCGGCTTAGCGGATCATGTAGTTGATGCTGATGTGGTCATTACCGGTGAAGGCAAGATTGATGGTCAGACCATTTATGGAAAGACGCCAATCGGCGTAGCGAAGACTGCGAAGCTGCATGGAGTTCCTGTCATTGGTATTGCGGGTACGCTTGCAGTTGGACATGAAGTGGTTCATGAGCACGGTATCGATATGGTGTTCACGATTGTTCCGGGGGTCACGACATTAGAGGAGGCCTTAGGACAGGCTGCTGACAACATGGAGCGTACTGCTTATAATATCGGCATGGCCTTGAAGCTTGGAACTCAGTTGAAATAACGGAATGATGGGGAAGAAGCAGCAGTTAAGCGAAGCAGCCGTAGCAGTAGAAGTAGCAGTAGCAGCTATCCAGAAATGTTGATTTATCCACTATTTGAAAGCGATAAGTTAGCGCAATGACATGATTCGGGATTGAAAAAAGGCTGTCCCCGGCAGATTCAACTGCGGGGACAGCCTTCATTCTTATGAAGTCCAATTATTCAATTTAGAATACTTGTACGACTTCTGTAATGCCTTCCACTTCTTCCACCAAAGCGCGCTCAATACCCGCTTTCAATGTGATCGTGGAGCTTGGGCAGCTGCCGCAAGCGCCCATCAGGCGAAGCTTAACGATGCCATCCTCAACATCAACCAATTCAACGTCGCCGCCGTCGCGCTGCAAGAACGGGCGCAGTTTATCCAACACTTCCAGCACTTCATCGTAAACTGTGCTTTGTGCATTTTCACTCATCTATGACAACTCCTTTCATCCATGCTGATTTTATTATATTATAAAGCTATCCGAATTCAAAGGCGCAACATGAAAGCGGGGGATAATGTCAATGCGACCAATCATAGAATTTTGTGTGAATAATATGCATCACGGGACAGATAATGTCATGAAGCGCCTAGAAGGCAACCCGGAGTATGACGTGCTGGAGTATGGTTGTCTAGGGAACTGCGGGGAGTGCTACATGTTTCCGTTTGCATTAGTAAATGGTGAAATCGTTGCTGGGGAAACGGCAGATGAGTTATATGACAAAATTATGATCAAAATAGACGAAATAAAAGCATGGGAGCAGCTGGACATCGATTGATGTCGCTGCTCCCATGTTTTGTTAATCATAGAATGATTGCAGGTATTATCCGAAATGGTTCTTAGACATCCATAATACTCCGCTCTTAATGACGCGAGGCACATACCCTACAACGGCACGCTTGCCAACAACGCCGAAGCCGGATTTTTTACCTAATGCACCAAGCACGCCCTTCAGCTTAATTTTGCCTAAGCGAGGGGTTTCCCCGTTCCATCTTGCCCGAATGACATCCGCGATCTGCTCCCCTTGTGCACCTGCTGCTTGTGCGCTAGGCGAGAACGGAAGGCTTGCGCAATCTCCTACAACGAACACATTCGGATATTCGGGAATGTGATGATATTCGTTAATGATGACACGGCCCTGTGGATCCTTCGCAATCTGGAGCTGCTGTACCGGAGCAACAGGCTGAATGCCGGCAGTCCATACGGTAACGTCCGACAAGATCTCTTCTTCGAAGTCTTCTTTCCGGTTGTAGATGACTCCTTCATCGAGGTGGCTCACATTCACGAAGGAACGAAGCTCAATATGGTGCTCAAGGAACCATCCGGATACGAAATGCGAGAGCTTCTCTGGGAACGGAGACAGCACGCGTGACCCTCGATCCAGAATCCGAATATTGAGGTCAGGTCGGCTCTCACGCAGTTCTGCCGCCATTTCAACGCCACTAAGCCCACCGCCCACAATGCTTACATGTCCGTATGGCCGAATGTCATTAAGCAATTGATAGGTGCGTCTTGTGCTGGCGAGTGATTGAATGCTGTTGCCGAACTGCTCGGCGCCTGGAATGCCATGATACTTATCCGTACAACCTAGACCGATGACTAAATGATCATAGGCGAGTGCATCTCCATCCGTGAAGTGGACAATCTGCCCGTCCAAGTCAATGGATTGAACATTCCCATAATGCTGGTGCACCCGTGGATCATCCGGGAAGGACACGCGAATGTCCATATCCGACACCGTTCCAGCTGCTAGTGCATAATATTCCGTCTTGAGGCCTTGATAAGGCATGCGGTCAACTAATACAAGTTGTACATCGGAAGGCAGCTCGCCCTCCAACAACCGACTAATGATGGCCAATCCTCCGTAGCCGCCACCGAGTATGACGTATCGTTTCATCTGTTCGACTCCCCCCATGTTGCCGAAAAAATTAAGATGGTAGGTGCTGCGCCGCAAGCGGCGATTACGTCGTA
>NZ_JMDX01000131.1:0-16835 GCF_000935845.1 Paenibacillus sp. E194 | reverse complement strand
ATACATCCGATTGGATCATAGGAACGGTTTACTTCATTGCTGCCGTATATGTCTTGATCGTTAAGGGGAATATGTGGCTCAAGAATCCGAACTCCCCATATCGCTTTACGGCGAATCAATTAGGCCCTTATTCCAAGCAGATGTAAATGAAAAAAGTAGGGAGAGATGAAGATGCCGGGGATTGAACAGAATGACAGAGGTATGAAACTTGATTTGGAGCGTATTGTATTTATCGGGCGAACCTACGATGAATATATCAGCATGTTTGACTTGAATATCGAAGAGCTGCAAGGCAAGCGCATACTGGACTGCCCGTCAGGGGCTTGTTCCTTCACCGCAGCGGCAACTCGTCAAGGAATTGATGTTGTAGCGTGCGACATCGCTTATGAGCATGCTGTTGATGATTTGGAACGGAAGGGAACTCAAGATGTAGCGCATGCGATGGAGCAGATGGCGCATGCTGCTGAACAGTACGAGTGGGAGTTCTTCGGTGATATCGATGGCTTGCGGGCCCATCGCATGCAGGCATTGCAGGACTGCTCGGCACATCGAAGAGAAGAACCGCATCGGTATGTTCATGCGACCCTTCCGTCTCTCCCTTTCGAGGACGGGGAGTTTGATGTGGTTCTCTCCGCACATTTCCTCTTCATGTACGGAGATCGGTTGGATGTAGCGTTTCACCGCAATACGCTTGTTGAGCTGCTTCGTGTAGCAAAGGAGGAAGTACGAATTTTCCCGTTGATTGACTTGGCAGGGAAGCGCCCGCCTCAAGTAGACATCGTGATCGAGCAGGCTAAGCATTTTGGCTGTGAGGTGCAGGAATATACGGTTCCTTATGAATTCATGCGCGGCGGCAATACAATGCTATACATCAAGAAAAAGTAGCGTAGAAGGGACTCGGTGTAACTCCTGTGGAGAGAGCGAAACTGCAAGCAATGTATGTAGAGTGAACGTAAAGTGTGAGCATTCAGAACAGGCGGCCTTGGGAAATCAAGGCTGCTTTTTTTATTTGCGTAAACCTAAAAATTTACAAATCCAAAATATTACTCACGATTCCCGTTAACATTCGTATGTGAAAATACTTCCAGAAGCCTATTGCAATACCTATTGCCATGAGAAAAGGGTGAAGACATGAATCGTAACATGTTAACGGTCATCGCAACGTCGCTCGCACTATCCACGATCATTTCTACTAGTGCTGTCAGCGCAGCGGAAGTAAACAAAGGGCAAGCAAGCATCGCAGCAGTGACGAAGGAAGCAGCAAAAGCATCCAATCTGTCAATCGGGGTTGATGGTGCAAGCAGCAATATTCGCACACTGAATGTCAAAGGAACGGTACTGTACTCCGTTCGCGACATCGCCAATATTTTTGGTGCACACATCCAAGCTGAGAGCAAAAGCGTGATTACGTTGGTTGGGGGCAACCCAGCGCGGACGATTACGGTTCGAGTGAACTCGGGCGCTTATGAAGTAGACGCCGCTACGAAGAACTTCTCAGTTGCACCGCTAGAGCAAAAAGGTGTGATCTACGCTGAGCTCAACGCACTTGTTGAAGCACTTGGTGGAGAAGTATCTGGTTCCGGCAGCAAGCTGGATGTTGTTAGTGTGAAGCCTCTCGAGGGCGACTTCAGCTCCCCGCGCGTAAACAGCAACGGTGAAGTGATAGCGGCTCGCGAATCTGATGGAACGGTTCAATTGTATAAATGGAATCCTACATACCGGGTATACGATGCATTGACTTCTAATGAGAATGCAGCAAGCACAGCAGTATCGCCTGACCTGAAGTGGGGCGTATTTACGGACGAGTCCAGCCAATTGTACTTGCTGGATCTGAGCCTTGGAACTGCACAGGCAATTGGTAAAGATACTTCCGTAAAGACCGATCTGACATGGTCCGCAGACGGTAAAAAAGTGTACTTCGTACAAGGGGACAAGCAAGAGAAAATCGCTTACGTGAGCGTAGACAGCGGCAAGATTACTAGCGTGCTGGCTGACAAAGTAGAAAACAAGTCGGACATCCGCCTGTCAGCAGATGACAAGACAGTTCTGTACGCAGTTAACATTACAGGCGTAGCGAAAAATGACAAGGACAGCACAGAAGACTCCTTGTCCATCGATTTCTCCGGGGCAGGCTCCCAGTTGTTCACACTGGATCTGACTGCGAAGGATGCGAAGCCGGTTCAATTGACGACATCGACAGACAACAAGTTGTATCCGAACCTTCTTTCAGACGGAGCTATTGTCTATGTGAGCGGTGATGCAGATGGTGCAGTTGAGAACAACGTATTGAAGGTTGTTCAAGCGAAGGAGAAGAAAGTATCGGATCTCGTAGCTGATCTGGACGTATCCTTGGCGGTTACTTCTGCGAAAGGTCAATTAATCATTGTCGCTACAGAAAAAGACGGCAAATCCAGCATCTATGCAGTAAAGGCAGACGGTTCCAAGTCGAAGCTGTATACAAATGATGGTGCGATTACAGAAGTATTCCCATCCGCAGATGGTTCTCAAGTTGCGGTTATCGAGAATGGACAAGTCAAATTGGTAGCTAATAATCAAGCGGTTGCGTTAACGAAATAAACAGTTACGAAGGGAGAGCATTAACAATGAGAAAATTAAAAATCGCGTCTTTGGCAATTCTCGCATCTTTATTCCTTGTATCTTCAGCTTTTGGAGGAGCGTCTACAGCTCTGGCTAAGGACGAATTGAAAGGAAAAGTAACAATCAACGGTTCTACGGCATTGTTGCCAATGACACTGCAAGCAGCGAAGGAATTCCAGAAGCTGCATCCAAAAGTGAAAGTTGCAGCTTCCGGTAAAGGCTCCATCACTGGACCACAAGCTGTTAAGAAAGGCATCGCTGAAATCGGCGCATGCGACTGGGATGCAAGCATGGACGTTCCAGGATTCAAAGCATTCGAAGGTCAAGTTGCTCACAAAGTAGCGGTAATTCCATTCGCGACAATCGTGAACAAAAACGTAAAGGTAGACAACCTGACAACTGAACAGTTGAAAGGCATCTACTCCGGTAAAATTACGAATTGGAAAGATGTTGGCGGCGACAACGCAGATATCGTTGTTATCACTCGTTCCTTCGGTTCCGGTACGCGCGTTAACTACCAATTGAAAGCATTGGATGGCGGCGACATTTCGAAGAAGAAGGACAACTACAAAGAAGTTGGTTCCAGCGGCGACATGAAGACAGCTGTTGCAACAACACCTAACGCAATCGGCTACATCGACCTTGTATACGTGAACAGCGATGTTAAAGCTGTTAAATTCAACGGCGTAGAAGCTTCTACTGACAACGTAATCAAAGGCAAGTACCCTGTATGGGCATATGGCTACTACATGACAAAAGGTCAACCAACTGGCGCTACAAAAGCATTCATTGAGTACATTCAAAGCGCGAAGTTCCAACAAGGTTCGTTGAAGAAGTTGAAGTTCATCCCGATTTCTGCAATGAAGTAAGTTTGAACGATTCACGGTAAGAGATTTCATTCACGGCCAGCCCTCAGGAAGACGGGGGCTGGTTGTTCTATGGGGGAACGAGAATGAGCACGCCTGTTCAAGAGCTGGCGCCGGTAGCCGGAGCCAATATCCTAACTGCATCCAAGAAAGGCCGGTTCGATCGTTATGCTCGGGTACGATTTACGAACCGCCTGTTCCAGTACTTATTCCTGCTGTGCATTTTAGCTTTATGTGTTGTGCTCGGACTCGTCATTTTTTTCATTGGCAAGACGGGAATCTTGACCTTCCGCGACATCTCGCTGTCAGATTTCTTCTTATCACTTGATTGGACGCCGGAAGATGGGAAATTCGGGGCCGGTGCATTTATCATTAACACACTGCTATTAACAGGGCTAACTCTGGTGATAGCCGTTCCGATTTCTGTTGGTATGGCCGTACTGCTTGTGGAGATCTCTCCAATGTGGTTCAAAAGGTTCGTACGACCAGTGCTCGACTTGCTGGTTGGGATTCCTTCCATTGTGTATGGATATCTTGGATTGACAGTATTAATACCACTTATTCGTGAATGGACAGGGGAGAACTTGGGAGACGGCTTGCTGGCGGCTGCGCTCGTTCTATCCCTTATGATATTACCGACAATATGTCGGGTCAGTGACGAAGCGATTGCAGCCGTACCGAAGAAATATCGGGAAGCGGCTTATGCGCTAGGCTCCACCCGCTTGCAGGTAATTATGAGAGTTGTACTCCCCGCTGCGAAGCGGGGAATTGTTGCAGCAATTATTCTGGGTATGACCCGTGCAATTGGAGAAACGATGGCCGTTGTTATGGTCATCGGAAATACGGCACAGCTTGCCGATTCGTTGTTCACGCCAACGGCGGTTCTTACGAGCAACATCGTCATGCAAATCTCGAACGTGGAATTCGATTCAACATGGAACTACGCGCTTCATATGATGGCATTCCTGCTCCTGCTCATCTCCTTCCTGCTGATTGTCGTTATTCGATTCATTAGCAAGAGAGGGGGCGATCGCGCATGAGTTCGTTCACAGCAAGCGGCAAAAACAATCGCGCCAAGCTGTACAATCAGGTGGCTACAGGGCTGTTCTATGCGCTGGGAATAGCAGTGCTGATGCTGATCTTCTGGCTGTTGTACACCATATTAAGCAAGGGACTGCCTGGCATCACCCTGGAATTCTTAATGAAGGTTCCGGAAGAGATGGATGCGGGGGGCGGTATCGGCACTGTATTGTTCAACTCGTTCTACATTTTGATCTTGTCATTGCTAATCTCCGTACCAATTGGAGTAGGGGCGGGTATTTATATGGCGGAATATGCGCCTGCAAATCGCTTTACAGAAGGACTTCGTATGTGTGTGGAATCCTTATCATCCGTTCCTTCGATCGTGTTCGGTTTGCTCGGGCTGGCTATCTTTGCAGAGTACTTCCAGGTTGGACTCACGATATTAGGCGGGGCAGTAAGCTTGGCATTCCTTAACCTTCCTATGCTGTGCCGCGTTACGGAAGAAGCGATCCGCGATGTGCCGGCTGAGCTGCGCAATGCAGCTTATGCACTTGGCACAACGAAGTTCCAGACGATTCGTACAGTCGTTCTCCCCGTAGCACTTCAAGCGATTATTACAGGCATATGCTTGGTAGCAGGTCGTGCATTCGGTGAATCAGCGGTTATTATTCTTACTGCGGGTTTGAGTACTTCCGGAGAGATGTGGGACTTCAATCTGTTCTCCCCGGGCGAAACACTTGCCGTTCATCTCTGGTATGTACAATCCGAGGCAATTGTAGAGGATGCTAGTCAGATTGCCGATAAGGCAGCAGCAGTGCTCGTCTTCGTCGTCTTATTCATCAATCTCGTGTTCCGCATTCCACTCTGGTTCAATAATCGCAAATTGAAAAAGTAAGTCCATTCATCATCCCATGTGGAAGAGCCAACAGGCTCTCCCGTATGGGATTGTTATCGTGCTGGTCGTCCAAAACAATCGCAAACCTAAAAAAGCTTCCCGAGATGGCTTGTTTCGGGAAGCTTTTTTCATAATGGATTTGGAAGCTTAGAAGGAATGGAACGTAACGAATTCGTGAACAGGCTTGCGATATCCGCGTGGGCGCTGGCTGGACGTATCCTCCTTGCCAATGGTGATCATCATAACGGGAACGAGATGATCAGGGACGTTGAGCGCACTGCGGACCTTATCTGGATCATATCCAATCATCGGGCAAGTGTCCCAGCCTTTATCCTTGGCAATAAGCATGAGCTGCATGGCAGAGAGGCTGGCATTGCGAATGGCATCCTCACGGCGGAAGGATTCTCCAAGACTTGTGTAGAATTCCGTCGTACTTGTTACGATTTGATCGTATTCCTGTTGGCTGATGACACCTAGATTGAGAAGCCCCTCATTCATGGCGCCAACATGCTTATAGGCATCCAAATCACCGAGTACAACTATGACAGCCGATGCGGTCAAGACTTTATATTGTTTGAATGCAGCCTCGTATAGTGCATTCATTTTGTCTTTGTCCGTAATTGCTACATAATGTGTATGCTGCAGATTAAATGCGGAAGGAGCGAACTTCGTGAGCGAGAACATTTCGGTAAGCTCCTTTTCCGAGATTTCGATATCCTTCAAGAATTTATTAGCGGAGCGCCTTTGTTTTACAATTGTTTCAACATCATGCATATGTATCATCTCCTGGTCCGTTTATCATCCGTTAATTGGTAGTAAAAAGATTATATCATATCAACTATAATAAAGTAAGTAATTTACGAAAAAATATTAAATTTATCACACATATTGTTGAACCCCCTGAACATCGGCAAGCTGTAAAAAGCGGAGAGAGGCGCATTTTAATACGAAAAAAACGAGAGGCATGCATGCCTCTCGTCTGCTGATGCTGTACTATTCGCAGATGCGGATGGTACAGGATATTGGCGAAATGAAATTAGTTCTGCCAGAGCTGAGGATGATCCGCAGATACGAGTCGTGCAGCTCTCGCATTGGCCTCGACTTGGGCTTCGTTCTTGCAGCCAGGAATGACGCTTGTAACCGCGTCATGGCGCAAGCACCAGGCGAGCGCCCATTCAGCCAAGTTTACTCCTTCGGGTACCTCGGTCTGGCGAATGAGCTCGGCTTGCTGCAGACGATCATCTATGAACTGCTGCTCATGGCGATGACGCACATCGTTGTCGGCGAAGGATGTTCCTGGCTTGTATTTGCCGCTTAACAAGCCGCTAGCGAGTGGGACACGTGCAAGAACGCCCAGGTTCTGCTGAGTACAGGAAGGGAACACATCCTGCTCGGGGCCTCGATCAAGTCGGTTATAGACGACTTGAATGACACTTGCGCCTATATCGGCTGCATTGGTAGTCTGATGCATACTGTTGCTTTTGTTCAAGGATAGACCGATATGACGAATTTTACCCGCTTCCTTCTGCTTGTCCAGCATGGTCCAGAGCGCGTCATTGTTGAATGCCTCGTCATCTCCCGAATGGAATTGGTATAAATCGATGTACTCGGTCTTGAGTGCACGCAAGGAATCATCAAGCTGCTTCAACACTTCTGGCGCGCCATATTGATTCGTCCGATTCAAGTGGGAATGGAAATGATGTCCGAACTTCGTTGCCACGACCCAATCCTCGCGGTTGTCCCGGTTTAAGTAATCCCCAATGAATGATTCGGACAAGTGGTCTCCGTAGCATTCAGCCGTGTCGATGAAGTTAATGCCAAGATCTTTTGCTTTATGTAGGATACGATCAACTTCTGATTGGGTATAATCATGTCCCCATTCCCCGCCGAATTGCCAAGTACCTACGCCGATCACCGACACCTTCATTCCTGTCTTGCCCAGTTTGCGATATTGCATAGAAGACTCACACCTTTCTATATTGTTCACATATTGACTTTAGGGTTGATGTGTATGCTGCTTACCGTAATGATAGCACAGGAAGTTGTGCCAAGCCTATAAACGGGAATGTTCGGTATGACAGAACCTAGATAAAAAAATTTAATTTCAATATCCGCTATTATTCATGATAATATGAGTTATAGTTGCAAAGTATGTTTCAGTAAGATTACTTATTATGTCTGAATAACGCATGATTACAGGAGGAAGGTATGTATTATTTATTAGCTTTTCTAATCTCTTCATGTATCGTGATGTTTTTGATACCTCCACTGCGCAAGCTTGCATTCCGCATTGATTTTGTAGACAAGCCCATGCCGGACAATGAACGGAAAATTCACCGGGAGCCAATCCCGCTTACGGCGAGTATTGCCATATTTATCGCATTTATTGTATCCTATGTTATTTTTGTCCGGAATTCTGCGATCGAATCCATCGCGATTATTAGCGGAGGGCTGTTGATTCTTGCAATCGGCACAGTTGATGACTGGTACAAGACGCATGGCAAGGAATTTCCAGCACTGCCGAAGCTGCTCGTGCAAATATGCGCAGCAGTTATCGTGTATCTATCAGGAATTACCTTCGAAGGCTTTACGAATCCATTCACGCATGAGTTCGTGAACTTGCCTGCATGGCTGCAGTGCATCTTGACTGTGATGTGGATCTTCGGTGTAACAACCGTTATTAACTTCTCGGATGGAATGGATGGTCTGGCAGGTGGATTAACAGCGATATCGGGTGGCACATTGTTCGCAGTGGCACTTGCGCAAGGACAGAATGTATCTGCGATGATGGCCATTATTCTCGTGGGAGCATCCATTGGCTATTTGCGATTTAACAAGCCGCCGGCGAAGGTGTTCATGGGGGATGCAGGTGCGACGTTCTTAGGTTTTATTCTCGGCGTAATTGCCTTAGATGGTGCCTTCAAGCAGGCGACTGTATTGTCCTTGTTCATTCCGATATTGGCCTTAGGTGTTCCAATTATAGATAACGTATTCGTTGTCATTCGTCGGATGCTGAATGGCCAGCCTGTCTACAAGGCCGATGCTACGCAAGCTCATTATCGGCTGTTGGCAGGAGGTCTGAATCAGAAGCAGGTAGTGGCCGTGTTGTGCTTAGTCAATCTGTGCTTCGGATTAACGTCCATTATTTTGACATTGCTTCAGGTATAAGACAATTCATACATGACGATAGAGAGCCTTTCCATTCAGGAAAGGCTCTTTTTGCAATTTTAGCAAATGGGTTGCTGGTAAGGGGGATTTATCCTTTATCGGAGCGTTCATATGGCCCATTACAAAGCAATGAAGGCCTCGACCTTTACTGGTTCGGGGCCTGTTCTATCATTGTGCTAGACTTCAATATGCTTAATAATTCGTGCAGGGTTGCCTGCAACGACGACGTTGTCCGGTACATCCTTCGTAACCACTGCACCGGATGCCACGACAACATTATTTCCGATGTTGACGCCTGGATTGATGATCGCGCGACCGCCAATCCATACGTGATCCCCAATTGTAACTGGCTTGCCGAATTCAACACCGGAGATTCGTTCCATGGGATCCAATGGGTGAGTCGCAGTATAGATATGAACGCCTGGTGCGAGGAAGCAGTTGTCCCCAATGTGAATCTCGCATACATCCAGCATTACACAGTCGAAGTTCGCATAGAATCCTTTGCCAAGATAAATGTTGTAGCCATAATCGCAGCGGAAGGTTGGTTCAATGTATGCGCCTTCACCAACGGCACCGAATAACTCCTGGAGTAATTCTGTTCGTTCGCTATAGTCTGTTTCAATCGTTTGGTTGTACATGCGAGTTAGGCGTCTCGCTTGTTCACGATCTCTAAATAGCTCTTCATCTGCGGCCATATACATGTCGCCTGCTATCATTTTTTCTTTCTCTGTACGTATGGTCATCGTGTGTTGCTCCTCTCCATATCCCTGTAATAAGCAGGGGGTGTTGTGTAATACCGTTATTATCGAGGGTGACAGCATCATTTGCAAGGAAGAGAATCTATTCTATTTTGGATATCCTAAAATATGGTATGATGGTTGCATCTTAGTAGAGGGTGTGAAACAACGTTGAGTAAATTACTAGCTTTCGGTATGCTTACATGGCTGCTTGGCAACCCATTTCTTGCGATCATCGTATTGCTATTGATTGTATACTTCGTTGATCGGCAGTTCATTGGATTATCCCCGAGTATCTTCCAACCGCTTAAGAGATGGAGTCGGACTTCGAAGCTCCGGCAGCAGCTGGTGGCGAATCCCCATGATGTATCGTCCAAGCATGAACTAGCAAGGCTGCTGATGGAACGAAAACGCTATCGTGAAGCACGCGAATATCTCGAACCATTGCAGGAGCGAATGGAGCAATCAGCAGAGTATTGGGATGATCTGGGGGCCTGCTATTTACATACAGGGGATAACAAGTTGGGAGAAGCGGCTATTGTTCGCGCATTGGGATTGAATCCCCGAGTCAAATACGGGCAGCCCTATTTGCGGCTCGCTGCGATATATTCCAATGCGGATAAGGCGAAGGCTGTAGCTTACTTGCAGTCTTTTCAAGATATTCACGCTTCCTCTTGTGAAGCTTACTATCGGCTTGGTGTGTTGTATGAGCAGATGGGACAGAAGGAAGATGCGAAGAAGGCATGGGAAGAGGGCATCCATATTTACCGGGGACTGCCTCGATATATGAAGCGCAAGGAACGCAAATGGATGCTGCGATGTGCAATAAAGAAATAGCAAGCGTGGCACATGGACGATAGTGGTATGGAAACAAATTATGTTCGAATTAGCTCTGTCGAATGACAGAGCTTTTTGCGATGTGTTATGCAGATTTCGTTCATGAAGGACATGAGCATACTATCATTGCTAGGTCTTCAGAAGAAATTGAATAGAGTTCGTTCATTTTCACGTTTCCTTGCAAGACATTAAATGCTGCTAACATAGTAATATTTTGAGCCTCATTATCCTCGTATTTCGTCGAAATATGAAACTTTTTCTAGCAGGGATATGTCTAAAGAAGTAGAATCCCTAAGGAAAGTAAAGATTGTGAAAGGAGCGGAACGAATATGAGAAAGTGGCTGCTCATCATGATAAGCATGTTGGTATGGTTCGGTTCCTCGATGCAGGCACAGGCCGAACAAGCAGCACCATCCGCTAAGCAGCAGACGAAGGTGTACTTCAATGGATACGACATATCGGAGTGGCGATGGGATCAGCAGCATATCGTCGTTCCACTGTTTGCATTTGATGATTATAGCTATTTCATTCAGGATGGCAATAAAGGCATGCAGGATATCACCTACACATGGGATTCAGCTGCCAAAACGGTATGGGTATACTCTGCCGATAAATCGCGTACGATTAAGCTGGTTGCGGAACAGCCTATCGCTTGGGTGAATGGGAAAAAGGTGGCGCTTGACGCCCCTGTTCGAATAATAGAGGGCCATACTTATGTGCCGCTGCGATTCATTAGTGAAGCGCTCGGCGGCAAGGTCAAATGGGATGCGAAGAAGAGGGCCGCCATCATTCGCACACCAGAGCGGGTGAAGCGTGACGAGTTGATACGGGCGGGAGACCTGGATACAGCCCGACAGGAAGCGCTGCGTCTGCCGCTCGTCTATCCGAACCGGGAGATCAAGCCGCGGTCAGAAGGTTTCGAGGCGTCCATTGTGTTCCCAGAAGGGGAGGCGCTTCGCTACCGCTATCATATTAAGGATGTTACAAGCATCATTGAGATTTCAGAGGACGGATTGGCTGAGGTCATATGGCAGGGGAGAACGGGTACGACCGCGGATAAGGTTATTGAAGAAATCGGAAGCAAGCCAGACTTCGGCTCAGCGATGGTATACTTCCGTCATTCCTTTCCCATAGAGGATTTCGTTACGTATGGTAAAATAGACGCGCAAGGCCGTTCGACGGAGCTTGGCAAGTTCGAGGTGAAGATGAAGCTGCGATCAAATGCTGACGCAGTAATGTCTATTCGAGGAGAGAAGCGGACGGATGTGCGACCTCTCCTGGAGGAGCGCATGTAAGGAAGGAGTACACATGAAGGTACGGAATAAGCAAATGGTATGGTGGCTGCTTGCCACAGTAGCATGGATGGCTTTTATTTTCTATAAGTCTTCTCAGACGTATGCGGATCAAGATCTACGGCCGACACTCGCGGCTTGGCTGCCGCTGCCGATACTGGAGCAGTGGTTGCCGCATATTGTGTTTACGTATGATGGCGGCTTGGTGACTTGGAAGCAGCCTTATGATTTTGTGGAGTTTTTTATTCGCAAGGGAGCACATGTAACGGAATACGCGATATTAGCTTTTCTTGTCATTCGAACACTGCTCGCCATGAAATGGGAACGTTGGGTAGCGATTGTCATCGGCGCACTCATTTGTGTTGCATATGCAGCATCCGATGAGTGGCATCAGAGCTTCGTCCCGAATCGAACCGGACATGCGATTGACGTCGCGGTAGACTCGATTGGGGTTGTGCTCGTCGTGCTGTTGTTCCTCATCGCAGGCTTGTTCAGCCGCCGCAAGGGGAAGAGAAGAGGGCTGCATTTTCCATAAAGCAAGGAAGCAAGGCCGCTGGAGGTATGATCTCCAGCGGCCTTCTTGTAATTATATAGGCTTGATAACTTCCATACCACGCATATACGGCTGAAGGGCTTTTGGAATGCGAATGGATCCATCAGCCTGTTGATGATTCTCCAGCAGTGGGATAAGAATTCGTGGGCTGGCTACTGCTGTATTGTTCAGGGTATGGCAATATTGGAGCTCTCCCGCTTCGTCGCGATAGCGAATGTTGCAGCGGCGAGCTTGGAAATCAAGCAAGTTCGATGCAGAATGTGTCTCTCCAAATTGAAGACGTGATGGCATCCATGTCTCGATATCGTATTGCTTATGCGTCTTCTGCGACATGTCCCCGGTACATACTGCCATTACACGGTACGGAAGCTCCAACGCTTGCAGGATGGCTTCCGAGTAGCCTACCATTTCCTCCAACAGCTGATTCGACATCTCGGCATCGTTCGGTGCAATGATGACTTGCTCAACTTTTGCAAATTGATGGACGCGGTATAGGCCGCGAACATCTCGACCCGCGGAGCCTACCTCGCGCCGGAAGCAGGCAGATACGCCAGCCATGCGAATCGGCTCGGTGACGTCTACAATTTCGTTGCTGCAATAGGAGACGAGGCTTACTTCCGATGTGCCAACAAGCCACAGGCCATCCTCAGGCAGAGCATAACATTGATCCTCGCCAAGCGGGAAGAATCCGGTACCGACGAGCGCGTCCTGACGAACCATAAGTGGAACATCCATCACAGTGAACCCATGATCCATGAGCAGGTCGAGTGCAAGCTGTTGTACAGCACGATGAAGAAGCAGTCCAGCATTTTTCAGATAGTAGCCGCGAGAGCCTGCCACCTTAACCCCGCGACGAAGGTCGATAAGGCCTAGTTGCTCGCCAAGCTCGACATGGTCGAGCAGTGGGTATTCGAAGCTGGGAATTTCCCCAACCTGCCGCACCTCTACGTTATCCACATCCGAAGCGCCGACTGGAGTATCCGCAGATGTGATGTTCGGCACCAGAAGCTGTAGGTGGTTGAACTGTTGCTCAGTCTCGGTTAGCCTCGCCTCAAATTGTGCGAGCTTATCGTTGTATTGGCGTACTTGCGCCTTCCATGTGTCAACTTCGTTCTGCTGTTCTCCTAGGCGCATCGCTGCTGCGATCCGGGAGGTCAGTGTATTGCGCTCCTGACGCAAGGCATCCGTGTTCTGCAGCAGCTCTCGGCGAAGCTGATCGCATGTAAGCAGTTCCTGAACATTGAAGTTTATTCCTTTTTGCCGAGCTGCCAGCTGCACCTCTTCTGGATGATTGCGAACCCATTTCATATCTAGCATGTGAACCGTCTCCTTTACCGCGAGTGATGTTGTACGAATAGAAATACAAATAGCGCTCCTCATCCGATTGGGACGAGGAGCGCTAGCTCGCGGTGCCACCCAACTTGATCTTCAGCGCTGCAAGTAAGCAGTAGCACACCGGAAGCATGCTGAAAATCCTCTTGGTTCCGCGGTAACGGGCGGTGCCGGTTCACTTAGGGCACGCCGGGCAAGCCGACGCCTTGACGAGAACGCCTCCGAGTTGGATGCTCTTCATTGGCGAATAACCGTATCTAAATTGTTGATATTATTATATAGCATCTTTCCCAAAAGTCAACGCACTATTCGCCCGTATGTTGGTGACCGGCTTAGACGTCATGATGGTTTCATCTCCTGCTGTGCCTTACAGCAAGGCTTCAATATCTTCCTTCAGCTTGGATGGGGACGTCTGCGGTGCATATCGCTTCACAACAGTACCCTTGCGGTCGATGAGGAACTTCGTGAAGTTCCACTTAATATCGGTGCTTCCGAGCAAACCCTTCTTCTCCGTCACTAAGTGTTGGAACAGCGGTTCTGCATTGTCGCCCTTCACATCTACCTTCGCAAACATAGGGAAGTTGACGCCGTAATTCAATTGGCAAAATTCCATCGTTTCCTTCATGTCTGCGAACTCTTGATTGCCGAACTGATCACAAGGGAACCCGAGAACGACCAAGCCTTTGTCTTGGTACTGGTCATACAATTGCTGGAGCTCAGTAAATTGAGGGGTGAAGCCGCATTTGCTGGCAGTATTGACGATAAGGATCACATGACCTTCATAGCTATCCAACGATGTTACTTCTCCATTAGGCTTCTTAACGGAATAATCATATACTGTAGTCATAATTCGTTCTCTCCTTTATTGTCTTTATCAATCCCTTTATCCTCGAATGAGCACTCCGATTGTATATAGAATCCAAATATGCGCCGGGTAGAATACATAGAACATATACTTGGACCATTTGGCATGATAACCACGTGCTCCGTTGTAGAGAAGTATCGGGATAATTGCGAATATCATCATCCACTGGTAGTTCAGTACAAATAAATTGTCATAGGTGAATACTTCTTCAATCGGGATGCCTAGCGATCCGAGGCCTAGGGAGATAAGCAGCATCAGGATTACATATGCGAATGCCATTTGTCCCTTGCGCTCGCGGAATAGGTAGAAGATCAGCGTCATGGCCACACCAAGTATGGAAGCTTCTGTAATTGATCCGCCTATAATAGCAAGAATGATGTACAGGGTTCCTAACGCATAGTTGCGAGTCTGTTTCGTCCATTCGATAGCAGTTAGGAGAAGAAGAGCCAGCAGCAGGGACATGAAGATATTGTTCATGATGCTGACAGACTCACTTGGCAGGATGAGTGTAAGCAGTGTGCTGCCAAGCTTGGTAATGATCGCCCATGTAAATAAGCGGAGCATGTATTTGCCTCGGTTCCGAGTGTGAAAGAAGCCCTCAACGATAAAGTAGAAGAAGATTGGCGCGACAATGCGGCCAAGCCAGCCGAACCATATTGGCATATCCGGCAGGAATTGATTCATATGGTCAAGTAGCATAAGCGTCATGCCGAGCAGCTTTAATTTGAAACCATCCAAACGCACAATGAATCCTCCAATTCTATTCTGATGTTGTAGTTCGTAGATGCCAGCTTAATTCGCTGTAGAATGGGAGCTAGTTAGCGTTGGTTCGTAGTTTTCCTTCATTCAAACCCAATACTGCCTGCGTACAGGATCCAGATATGGAGCGGGTAATACAGATAGAATCCATATTTGGCCCACATGGACTGATAGCCGCGTCGTTGATTGTATAAACCAATGGGGATAATGGCAAATACCATCATCCATTGCGAGTATGTCCACAAGCTATATTCTTCGACCCACATCGCTGTCTCACCGTAAATGAACAAATCGAACAAATCGAGCCCAACTGTGAACACGAGAGACGAGGCGATATATGCAATTGTCATCGCTCGCTTGCGTCCACGGAACAAATAGAACACGAGGGTCATGGATACGGCTAGCCAGCTGAATTCGACGCCAACAACCATAGCAGCGGCTACCGCACAACAGAGCATCCATCCTGCAGCACTGGATTCGGAACGCAGCGTCCATTCATAGGATGCCAGTAGGACTAGCGCCCCGAGCATCGATAGAAAAATATTGTTCGGAATCGAGCCGCCGGGCAGCAACTGGAGGAGCAATGTGCTTCCGATAGCCATGCTGGCAGCTCCAGCAGCAAGACGGAGCATATAACGCTTCCGATTGCGGGTGTATGTATAGCCTTCAATAAGCAGGAAGAAAAAGATGGGTGCTGATATGCGGCCGAGCCAATGAAAAGCGAGAGGTACGGAGTCCGGAAAGTATGCCTGTATATGATCCAATGTCATGAGCATGGCTGCAAGCAGCTTCAGCTGAAAGGCGTTGAACGACATAACTTTAGTTTCTCCTTTCCCTACATATGCCATGCAAATTGCTAAACACACACCCTTATCATATCAGAAGCCAGAAGTCGGTTGAAGGTCATGCTATAATAGGGGCAGCAGAATGAAGGGAAGGAATGGATGTATGAAATCACTCGTACTTGCAGAGAAGCCGTCGGTTGGTCGTGAGATTGCTAGAGTGCTTGGATGCCGCACGTCTCATAAACAATATTTTGAAGGACCTGACTATGTTGTCACATGGGCATTAGGCCATTTGGTTGGATTGGCGGAGCCAGAAGACTATGATAAGAAATATCAGACATGGAATCTGGAAGACTTACCGATGATCCCACAGAAGATGAAACTGAAGGTGCTGCGGGAGTCGTCTCATCAATTCAAGGTTGTTCAGCAGCTGTGCAAGCGACAGGATATTAAGGAACTGATCGTTGCGACAGACGCCGCGCGGGAAGGAGAACTCTTGGCACGCTGGGTCATGGAAATGGTGAAGTGGAACAAGCCGTTCCGTCGCCTATGGATCTCGTCGCAGACGGATAAGGCGATTAAGGAAGGATTCCGTCAGCTGAAGCCAGGCAATCAATTCGATCGGCTGTATGAGTCTGCTCGCTGCCGGGCAGAGGCGGACTGGCTGATCGGCTTGAATGTGACTCGCGCCTTAACCTGCAAGTTCGAGACTCCATTATCCGCAGGGCGTGTACAGACGCCAACGCTTGCGATGATGATGTCGCGCGAACAGGAGATTAAGAACTTCCACTCTGAAGAGTATGACACCATTCACGTCGATTGCGGCAGCTTCGAAGCGGTATGGCGCGGCGCGAATGGAGACGGCCGCATCTTCAACGAACAGGCAGCGCAGGCAACAGCTGCTAAGTTGCAGAATGGGCGGCAAGCGGTCGTGACGGAACTGAAGAAGTCTACTAAGAGTGAGCCGCACCCGCTTGCTTATGACCTAACGGAACTGCAGCGGGATGCGAACCGCCGTTATGGATTCTCGGCCAAGCAAACCTCGAATGTACTACAGCGTCTGTATGAGCAGCATAAACTCGTCACGTATCCACGAACGGACAGCCGGTACTTGTCCTCTGATAT
>NZ_JMDX01000130.1:0-16930 GCF_000935845.1 Paenibacillus sp. E194 | reverse complement strand
CGTAAGTATCTATCAGATGTTCTCTAACTTCTATCATTCGGAGATGAGAACGGAGGTCGCAGAGATGACCTCTCATTTCATCTCGATGGCAGAAACAACGAAGTCATCCTCAGAGGAAATGATCATGACATTCGCAGATTTTTCAAATGTGAGTATGTTTTATATCAACTCTAAAGGCGAGATAACGCTTCATACAGGTGAACACATTGCTTCAGACCGATCGTTTATCCATCCAGAAGATATTAAGAAGATCTTCTCTGGAAATTCCATCAACTTAGAACACCAAGATCCATTAGGCAATCGTTATGTCGTGATTGGACAACCGATCTATCACGAAAATCAAGTATCTTCAGCAATTTATGTAATGGCCTCTACCCTAAGTATGGATAAGTCTCTTGCTGCTGTGCAAAATCTGCTGCTCCTTTCTGGAGCAGGAGCCTTTTTACTTGCCATCGGTATAACGTGGGTTATGGCTCAGCTCTTTTCTCGACCGCTCATTCTTATGCAACAAGCGACAAAGAGAATTGCCGTTGGAGAGTTAGAAACACGATTAGAAATTCAACAAAAAGATGAAATTGGTGATCTAGCGGAGGCGATCAATGATTTAGCAACCGACTTACAGCGATATCGAGATACACGGCAAGAATTTTTCGCCAACATTTCTCACGAACTCCGAACTCCGATCACGCACCTTAAAGGATATGCCAATGTGGTGAAAAACCATTTGTATCAAACAGAAGAAGAGAAGGATAGTTATCTAGACATCATTTATCAAGAAGGTGTTCGCCTCCAGCATCTGGTTGACGATCTGTTTGAACTTTCGAAAATGGAAGAAGGTAAGGTCGGTCTTGTCATGGAGTGGGTTGATATAAATGACATTATAAATCAGGTCGTTAATAGGGTAACTTTAAAAGCAAGGGAGAAAGGGATAGAACTTAGCGTTCATCTTACTGATTCAATTCCGCTAATCCGTGGGGATGGAATGCGAATGGAACAGATCATGATCAATCTATTGGAAAATGCGATACGTTATACGGAACAGGGTACGATTCGAATCCATACGAGTCACACTCATGATACGGTTTCTGTTTCCATAGAGGATTCAGGCATTGGTATTCCAGAGGAGGAGCTTCCGTACATTTTTGAACGTTTCTATCGAGCAGAGAAGTCCAGATCACGACAAACTGGCGGTACGGGACTCGGACTATCCATTGTAAAGAAATTAGTGGAGCTGCAGGATGGAAACATTCTGGTTACCAGTAAGAAGGGGATTGGTACTTGTTTTACGGTTCAATTTGCTCTCCCGACGATACAGGAGGAGTCGATATGAAAAAAGTGGACTGGTTGATCGCCGCATTCTTTGTGACGATCGGACTGGTGTGTTTAACCGTTTCGGCTATGTATTATCAAGGGGATACTTTCATAAGTAGAATGGGTTATTTCAAACCGGCGACATGCATAGGAATAGTTGTTTTAGGTTTTGTCATTTATCGCATTTACCGAATAATTCGATTAAAAAAGCATAAACGAAATAGAAAGTGACTTCAATGAGGAGTCACTTTTTTTGGATCTGCACCAACCTACACAGTTTCAACATATTTGAAGAGTATGATTTAAGTAATTCATCGGGAGGTGACAACATGAAAAACAAGTTCATAGCGATAGTTGGTGCAACTGTTCTGACTCTTGGAATCGGAACTGCTGTCTATGCGGCAGATGTGAATCCAGGTACCTTTAAAGACATGCTTCCCTTTATGAAAGAGATGCATCCAAATATGAATGATTCAGAATTAGAGCAAATGTACAACAATTGTCATCAGAGAAGAGGAAATTCTAACTATCAGGGAATGATGCAAAATAATTCAATGATGCAAGGAAAAAGAACAGGATCGATTTAATGTATGACTAATCGTAAAGTTTGATAGAAATGTGACCCGTATAATAGGGAATTATACGGGTCATTCGTGTTTTCGCTCTATGACGTTAAATAGAAACACTAATGTGACAACTGAAGTTCCTTCGTTTCATGGAGATCCTTAAAAAAATTGTTAAAATTTTTATAATAGCCCTTTACATACTATAGGGGGGTAGGGTATATTAACTGTGAAATTAAGGAGGTGAGGCAATGTAGATGATTTCAGAAAGTTTTAATGAAAATTGTTGTATTCACATCAGTGTTGCTCATAAGACGGTGCAAGAAAAAGCCGCCATTCAGTTAAAGTAATGAATCTTAACGATTCGTTCAGAAGATAATAAGTCATATTTTGGGAGGGTTGAAAAACATGGGTTTAGAAGCTTTGAATGAACAAGTCAAAAGGGATCTTTCTTATCTTGCATTTGGGGGAGAGGACTGGGTATACCGGGCCCGCCATCCTGAGGGGCATGTCTACGATGCCGTGGTTATAGGAGGGGGCCAGTGTGGCTTAGGCGTGGCTTTTGGGCTTTTGCGTGAAAGAATATCTAATATCCTTGTCATCGACGAAAACATAGAAGGATATGAAGGGCCATGGGTGACTTACGCTCGTATGATGACATTGCGTACAGCTAAAGATTTGATATCCATTGATCTTGGAGTTCCTTCTCTGACATTTCGCTCTTGGTGGGAAGCGCAATTTGGATCACAAAGTTGGGAAGACATCGATAAGATTCCACGGAACGATTGGATGAACTATTTACGTTGGTATCGAAAGGTTCTTAATTTACCTGTTGTTAATGAGGTAAAGGTGAAGCTTATTGAGCCTGCAGGGGAAAATGTTTATCGACTGCATATGGAAGGAGCGGGAGCATCTTCTCAACCATTGCTGGCACGCAAGGTTATCTTAGCTACAGGGATTCAAGGCGGAGGGGAATGGCACGTACCATCTATGATTTCCGAAACATTACCTCGTTACCTCTATGCACACACTTCAGAAGACATTGACTTTAAGGCCCTTAAAGACAAGAAGGTGGCCATTTTAGGCGGTGGGGCCTCAGCTTTTGACAATGCCAATTTTGCATTATCTGAAGGCGTGAGGTCGGCTCATGTGTTTGTTCGCCGCACGGAGATGCCGCGTATTAACCCACTTCGACAAATGAGGGTATCAGGACTAATTGAACGTTTTCATGTTCTATCTGATGCTGATAAATATTCCGTTATAGCCCATTACTTTAAGCATCAACCTCCTACAAATGACACGTTTGAACGTGCAGCCTCACACCCTGGCTTTCAATTACACTTAGGTGCACGATGGCTTGACGTACAGCATGAAGCTGAAAAGGCTGTGGTCACGACTCCACAAGGTAATTCCACTTTTGATTTCCTAATCATTTCCACTGGTCTTGTAACTGATCATTCTATACGTCCAGAGCTAAAGCTCTTCGAACGCCATATTGCACGTTGGGACGACTATTATCATGCACCTGCTGAGATCGCCAACCATAAGCTTGATGCTTATCCATACCTTAGCCCTGACTTTACGTTCACATGCCGTGACAAAAAGGATACAAAGCTTCTTCATGGGCTTTTTGTTTTAACTTTTCAGCTATAGTTAGCTGTGGTATTTCGGCCTCTTCGCTCCCTGGAATGAGATATGGGATACCTAGACTCGTTTCAGCTGTAGCAGACCAACTGTTCATTGATAATCGGGAGGATATTCTGAATAACTTCTATTCTTATGATGAAGCTGAATTTGTTGGAGAATGGATAAAGCCTTAGTTTCCTATTCAACTATTGAAGGGAGGATAGGAAATTGGGGAAGGTCTTTACAATATCGACGTGTGCCTTACTATTATTAGTCTTTATTTGGGGTGGAAGTTGGCCAATCTATAAAATGGCTGTGCCTTATACGCCCCCGTTATTATTTGCAGGTATGCGTACAGTAATTGGGGGCCTTATCCTTGCAGCTCTCATATATAAAAATGAGGGACAGGATCAAATGGCGTCAAAATTGGTCAAAAATATTGTATTTCAGCATTCTTTAATACGATTCTCTTTTTTTGGGCTACAGACAGTAGGGCTTAGTTATTTGCCAGGAGGATTATTTTCCGTGCTTGTCTATTTTCAGCCCGTTCTGCTTGGATTGTTTGCTTGGATTTCGCTTGGAGAGTACATGTCGCTGTTTAAAATTATGGGTATGATTATTGGATTTATTGGAATTGTAGTTGTCAGTGTGGACGGATTAACCGTTCATGTATCGATCATTGGTGTTGTCTTAGGGTTGCTTATGGCATTTAGCTGGGCACTTGGTGTGGTTTATGTGAAGAAGGTGAGCAGCGAAGTAGATGCTTTCTGGATGGTGTCTTTGCAGTTTATAATTGGTGGAGTTATTCTAATAGGTACTGGAACCATTGTTGAAAACTGGTCAGCAATTGAATGGAATGGTAAGTACCTTTTTGGACTCGGATACGGCTCCACTTTCGGAATTCCACTAGCCTATATCATTTACTATAAACTTATTCATGCAGGAGAGGCAAGCAAAGTCGGTACATTCACGTTTCTTGTACCGATCATTGCCGTAATCATCAGTACGGTGTTTTTAGATGAACAGGTAACTTACCGCCTTGTCGTAGGGCTGTTATTAGTAGGTGTAAGTATTTATTTCGTGAATTATCGCGGGAAAAAGGTTAATGCTTCATTATTAAATAGAGCGCAGGAAAAATGTAATACGAAAGATGTCAGATGACAAGAACGTATATGCTTAAAAGCCGCGTAGAAGCGGCTTTTTTATTTGTTTGATTGAATGATTCAATGAAATTCGGTGAACATATTGCTTGTGTCACTAAGAGAAAAAGATTTGATTTTCAGATAATCGTTATCTAAATTACATTTTTATACATTGAACTGTATTAAAAGTTCTAATACTCTTATATATAGGATATGACATTGTAAATTCATTTTAAAGTAAGAAAAGAAAGGATAAACAATGAAAAAAAGACAAAAGAAAAAGACATATATCATTTTGGGGGTAACCCTTTTGGTTGTTATGGTTTGGATGAATAATACGAGTCTATTTTACTCGAAAGATACAAATTATAAGATTCTAGCTCATAGAGGGTTGGCTCAAACCTTTGATATTTCACAGGTAGAGTATGATACGAATACAGCTGAAATCATTTATCCACCTGAGCACCCTTATTTAGAAAATACAATTCCTTCTATGAAGGCAGCATTTGATCATGGTGCTGACGTAGTGGAATTAGATATTCAGTTAACGAAGGATCATCAATTAGCTGTTTTTCATGATTTTACTTTAGAGTATAGAACAAATGGTAAAGGTGAAGTCAAAGATTATAAAATGAACGAATTGAAGAAATTAGATGTCGGCTATAAATATACGGCTGATAATGGTGAGAGCTATCCTTTTCGTGGCAAAGGCATTGGCATGATGCCAAGCTTAGATGAGGTGTTTGCAGCTTTTCCTAATAAAGAGTTTTTAATTCATGACAAAGATGGAGATATGGAAACAACAAAAGTATTGTGGGATTCTTATTTAAGTAAATTGTCTAAGGATCAATTAGATAAAATAACAGTTTATGGTGATGGAGACAGCGAAGGGTTTGATTATTTACGTTCAAAACATGCAGAGTTGAAATTGTTAACGAAAACAATGATGAAAAATGCACTTTTAAAATATGAATTATTAGGTTGGACGGGGTATATTCCGAAAGAATTGCATAATATGGAGCTGCATTTGCCTTTAAATTATGCGAAGTTCTTATGGGGTTGGCCAAATAAATTTATTGATAGAATGGAGTCTGTTAACACGCGGGTCGTAATCGTAGAGGGAAATGGTAAATGGTCAGAAGGATTTGATACAAAAGAAAGCCTCGAAAAAATTCCAGCAGGATATCAGGGCTATATATGGACAAATAGGGTTGATAAAGTTACTAAATGATTTCATTCATCAAAAATAGTTGATTCTTCATTATAATGCGGCACGGAGTAAGGAATAGCGATTAGGGAATAAGAAAGAAAATGGAATCAGACATAGGAGGCACGGCCATCAGAATGTAACGCTGGCATGCCTCTTTTTGTTTTCAGAATTACATTTCCATCGTAATGGTTCGAAGTTATACTTAAGGATTTGGGCGTGAACACCCTAGAAACAGGGGGGCACGAACTTCGTGAAAAAGACGTTAGCAATCCACTTTATATTAGGGAAAAGGAATGTCCCAAAGTTCTTGTCATCCTACAACATCTATTATAGGAAGATAGGCGCGACAAGGGCTTGAATATACTTTTATACACATGAACAAAATACAAAGTATTCTACACTATGAAGCATATATAGCGGAAGTGGTTGATACGGAGGAGGAAGCCTTTGTTAAGACCAAATAGTTCGTTGAAGAGGTTGTATCAAAAAAATCAACTAGCTTGCGTGGGTGAAACGACACATGACCAATTATGAACAAGAAAAAAAGCTAGCTGCATTAAGGGCGCTGGCTTATGTAGAAGACAAAATGATAATCGGGATCGGAAGCGGAAGCACGGCAAGCCACTTTATCCAACTTCTCGGAGAGAAAGTGCGAGAAGGGCTTCAAGTAATCGGCGTGCCTACGTCCAAAGAGACGGAGCGCCTCTGTACATTACTTGGCATTCCACTGATCACGACTCAAATTCCGGAAAAAATTGATCTTACCGTTGACGGAGCAGATGAATTCGATCCGTATCTACGATTAATAAAAGGGGGAGGCGGCTACTTGCTAAAGGAAAAACTGGTTGCCTCTTGTTCCGCTAGAACGGTTATTATTACGGATTCCAGAAAACAAGCAAGCGTACTCGGACGCACATACGCTCTACCGATCGAAGCGATTCCGCTAATGTGGGGCCAGATCGCGAAGAAGCTTAGGGACTTGGGAGGCGAAGCGAAATTACGCTCTTTTGGGACACCGCCTGTACCTTATTTGAGCGAAAATGGCAACTATATTCTAGACTGCAAGTTCGCATCTATCGATCAACCAGAACGTCTCGCCGATGAGCTTTCCCGAATGAACGGCATCGTCGAACACGGACTGTTCATCGGAATTGCTAATGAGGTCATCATGGGGGATAAGGAGGGGACGAGATGTTTCCGCGATGGTTCAAAATGACAGAGTTCCAACGTTGATTAACCGGAGAAGCAAGCAGCTAGTTTAAATGCTGTTATAGACAAGGTAGTCTAGATTACTGCAATGGGCAAGTCCCCGTTGTAGTAATCGACATCGATATGACGGCTTTCACCCCGCGCTAGAGAACGCGTTTTGGATTACAGTGCTGGTAACAAATACGGCATTTCCGAGTTCTTGCACCCGGAAAAGCAATTGGATCTATTGCCAGGGTATACCCGCGAGGCATGGAGCATGTTCTTGAGACGTTTCTTGCTGCCAGAGAAATATCTGCAAAAACCGCATTTTATGCGGTTTTTTTGTTTTATGTCATCAACTTCTTATCGAATGAAAATGACAAGAAGTTGATGATGTGCTCAATGATTCCAAGAACCAGATGATCTCCGCCGACGGGTATAATTCGATTGAGTTTTAGCTCGAAAGCGATCGGGGCTTCAAGTACCGCTGGTACATTGACGCACTTACAGGGCTTGGGCGTGACTCCTGCAAGTTCAAACTCATTCTGTAACGGCCCGACATTAGCTGACGAACGCTGCATCGCTTCGACTAGAGGCTCGGAAACCATATTAATAACATACTCTCCGAGATCCCGAATAAATTATTCTTTCATTACTTTCTCCGGCAGCTGTTTCGGTTTAAACTGTAAACCAGAGAGAAGTTAACTGCGTGTACTTACTTAGAACTCATACTAACACATATCCTCAAAAAAATAGTATGCACTTTAAAGTGAGTACTTACTTTAAGGGAAGGGAACTTGATGATGAAACAGACCGAATCTACGGAAAAACAACATAGCCTGACTCCGTTTAACTATACGTTAACCGTGATTGGCGGCAAATGGAAAATGAAAATCATCAATTAATCCACCAAGAGGTTATACGTTACGGCGAGCTCAAGCGGCGAATTCCAGACATTACTCACAAGGTCCTGAGTTCCCAGTTGAAGGAGCTAGAAGAAAGCAATATTGTCAACCGGAAAGAATATCGACAAACACCTCCTAAGGTGGAATATTCTTTAACTCCAAGGGGCAGAACCTTGATACCGATTCTGGAGGCTATGTGCAAATGGGGGATGCACAATCTCCCTAAGTAATTTAAGTATTGAGCCTGCAGAAAATAGCAGCTACGGAACCAGACAGTAAAATATAGTGGAGGTAATTTACAACGTTGCTATAGTTGAGATGGGTGTGGGTCTGAATGGTATGATCTTAATAGAAGAGAGGTTTTGATTTAATGAATAGCAATATTATTTGGGGAATCGTATTATTAGCGTTGAGTTTGTTTCTTAAGCCAGTATTGGCGATTGTAGGTCTGAATGAAAGGTTGTTCGGATTGCACTTGCAAGGTGAAACTGTGTTTTCATTAAGTCCATTCTTAGTTCGGATTATTCTAGCAGTAATTGGGATTATCATGCTTATCATCGGCGGTACGCAAGTTGCAAAGCAGAAGAATAAATAGTTGAAAGGATAGAGAGCAGAACAGTTGATCTTGCTACAATATTGAACATTTATAACCAAGCGGTATGGATACAGCCAGGAACCTGTTATTGAGTGCTTGCAGTTCAGATGAAGGCCTTTCCGAACCACAATTGGGTAATACTCCTCCTCAGCCAGAAGTCAACGTTAATGAAGAATCCATTCATGTGTATCAAAGCTCATAGTGTTGGGGAAACACTTGTGCCGATCATATAAGTCCAGAAGAAATGCTTAGGGATAAGGAAAAAGAAACAGTAATTGCGAATGCAACTATTAAGTTTAGGTTTGAAGGAGAACAGCCGACTGAGACAAACCTTTCCAATTCCATAATGGCGCACATTCTCAAGTAACAATATATTGTAAAACGAGTTATCGTTAAAGAGGCACTGTTCTCCAATCAAAAAAATTCCATTAAACTAAACGGGACACGTTTGTTCAATGAAACAAGGGAGCAAACCGTAGGGAGGTATTCAATGATTGTACCTGCTCATTTGGACGGTGCGAAGGTGATAATGTATGTGGATAATGATGTGAACCGTCCAATCGCAAAAATGCTATATGAAGAAGATAATGGCTCTTCTAAGGAAATAATCATTACAGGGTTAGCACTTGCGAAATACGACAATTCCAATAATTATTATCTGTTCCTATGCGATAAGAACTGGGAAGTCTGTCAAGATTTTGATATGGGATCAATCGAAGAGGCACTCCATAGTTCTATCGCAAGTTTTGAGCTAGACAACAGTGATTGGAAGTATGTATAGATTACGCTAACAAGACACGATAGTTGATTAAACATATTTTGTTGAGCAGCTTCCGAAGCCTGCACACTTAAACAGTTGCATATAAACCCCTTGAAGGACAAAAAAAGGGACGGCCTAAATGGATGACACGGGTTATGGATAATTTATTTCAGAATATTATTCGTCATGCAGCAGAGGGGAAATATGCAAACATTGTGGTTGATATAGAAAAAGAACAGATCATTGTTGCAGACAGAGGTCCAGGTATGAATAACTCATCCTATGAGCGTGGAGCGGGGATTGGTTTATCGGCTTTAAATTATATGTTGAAAAAAATGAAGCTGAAGGCTGACTTTACATCAAATGAAAATGGCACAAGAGTAGCTATTGGGAGAGAGTAACTTAAAGTTAACCCAGAAGTAAACAGCATGATAACCGAGATGTAACTTTGCTTCTTTATAATGAGAACCATAACAGAAAGGGAGTGTTATGGTTGCTTACAATTAATAACTTGGTGAAACATCGCGGATCTGGGGAAATCCTGTCAGGTATCAGTTTTAAAGCTAGACCAGGCAGAGTAACTGGTTTTTTAGGTCCAAATGGGGCAGGTAAAAGTTCTACACTTCGCATCCTGCTTGGATTAGATCGTGCCACCTCAGGGAGTGCACTAATTAATGGCAAGCCATTCGCAGAATTACATAATCCTCTAACAACAGTAGGTGCCGCACTTGATGGATTTGGAGCCCATCGTATGCGAACAGGACGGGCACATTTGCGTTGGATTGCTCGTGCCGCAGGATTGTCTCGCTCACGTGTCGAGGAAGTTCTGGAAATAGTAGGTCTTACTGATGCAGCTGGGAAAAGGGTTGGGAGTTATTCCCTTGGCATGGGGAGAAGACTTGGAATGGCAGCTGCACTTCTTGGTGATCCCGAAATATTGATCTTAGATGAACCCGTAAACGGGCTCGATCCACAAGGAATTCGCTGGATTCGGACATTTTTACGTGAACGTGCTGCGTCTGGCAACACGGTGTTGCTATCCAGTCATCTCATGGGAGAGCTTGCAGAGACTGTTGATGATGTGGTGATTATTAATCACGGAAGAATCGTTGCGGATGGAACATTGGAAGAAATTATAGGTAACCATTCTACACTGGAGGAAGCCTTTTTTGCCCTGACATCTGAACATGCAGGTGATGTTAGATGAGAGCATTCAACGCAGAATTATCTAAATTGTTCTCCCTGCCGAGCATTTGGCTTGCTTTCTTATTGGAGCATTTGCCCCAGCGGTCATTGCTGCCTTGGACAGTATAGCACAAAAAGAGGAGATAATAGCTGGAGTTAGCACACGGCTATCAGAAGTTGGTTATATTGGATTAGGTTTTGGAGTACAAGGTGTCATCATCCTTGGTGTGCTTGCTGTTAGCAGTGAGTATTTGACAGAGAGCAGTGAGTCGGGTGGAGGACAACAGATTACAACAAGTTTAACGGTTGTTTCATCACGGCTTCATTTTTTGCTGGCAAAAGGATGCGCTGTGACAGTGATCAGCATACTGCTTTGTATTGTTGCTATTATGACAACTGTGTCAGCCACGCATCTTATTCTCGGTGATTATACCCCTGCATTTGAATGGTCTAAACTGATCGGTGCAGTTTGTTACTGGGCATTCACTGCTCTTTTAGCATTTGGGATTACTGTTCTAGCTAAGAATGGAATTATTCCGATTGCTGTGCTCATCATAAATACATCCTTTGTATCATTCAGTTTCCTGCTTTCTAAGGTTACAAAGTTGGCGTTCTACTTACCAGATCGAGCTGGCCTTGAAATGTTTATGTTTATGAGCGACAGATTTCTCACACCGTTCACAGGCGGTTTAGTCATGTTTGACTGGGTAGCCGTTTTTTTCATTATTGCAGCTATTGTATTCCATAGGAGGGACGTTGCAGCATGAGTGTCTCTTCTGGTAGAAAGATAACACAAATACAAATCCTTGGTGCTGAACTGGACAAATTAGTAACATTACCATTGATATGGCTAACTCTTATTGGTACATACATTCTTAATTTAGTTTTAGCCGCAGCTTTTACTTCTGTTGGTCTGCAAGAGGCAGCAGGAACGCAAAGTATACTGAATATAGGGTTTGCTTCTATGGGATTTCTTCAAGCAGGGTTCATTATTCTGGGTACTTTAGCTACATGTTCGGAATATACTGGTGGACAGATTCGAACTACATTAACTACCATACCTTGGCGTGGGTTTCAATTATGTGCGAAGCATTTGGCATTGGCAATAATAACAATTCCTGCGGCTTTTCTTATTGCTGCATCAGGTGTACTTTATACTTTTATTAGGATGAGGGACATAGCAGTAGGGTTTGAAATAAACACAATGATAGAAGCATTATTAGGCGTAACAGGCTATCTAACATTAACCACACTTCTCAGCGCGGCTATAGGTGCTTTAGTAAGACAAACCACTCCTGCTTTAGTGGTACTGCTTGGTTATTATTTCGTTGTCAGTCCATTGTCGAGAGATTTTCTACCTAATTATTTTCCGGATACGGCAGGATATTATATGTATATGCCGCCTTCCTCTGATGAAATAAATGTCCTTACTCTAATGCAAGGAACAGGTATTTCAATGTTATGGACACTGATCTTTATTACAGTAGCTATTGTATTTTTCCGTAAACGAGATGCCTAAGTTAAGGTTTCATGATTTTTCCAAAACTATGCCGTATACTTAAAGGATAATAACACCTCGAAGGTCTAAGAACCTATGAGGTTCAATCCAAAATTAGGGGGAGAAGACTTGAAAAAAATTGCAGCATTATTATTGTCCTCATCATTGTTCCTGACCATGCTGCCGGCAACAGCGTTGGCACAAGAAGCTAAACCGAACGTAACACGGGTAGAAGTTGTAGAATTTTTGCTGAATGCCGCAGACGATTACAATCCGGGCATCAAAAAAGAAGATATTTTGAAAGGTTACAGCAAAGGAGATGCCAAAGAGGATCAGGAAGTTTCCAGAATTGAAGTTTTGATCATGCTCAGCCGCGCGTTTTCGAACCTGCCTGCGCCAAAAGGCAATGATTTGCGCGTGGCCAACACCTCTGCATCCTTTACTGACGTACCGAAATGGGCACAAGACGAAATCTCCAAGCTGATCGCTTCTGGGGTTCTTACCGATTATCCGGACGGAAAACTCGGCGTTTCCGATCATGTCACGAAAGAACAACTGCTTACGCTGACGAAGCGGGTTATGGCCCTTGAGGGTTCGAATCCACGCGATGATTATTATGAATACGTTAATAAAAAATGGCTGAACGACTCCAAGATCCCAGCAGGCGAAATGTCCAACGGCGTATTTAACGAGCTGGCAAAAGCCAACGAAGACCGGACTAAAGCAATCATCGATGAACTTGTAAAAAAACAAAACCCAGCAGGCTCCAAAGAGCAAAAAATCGCCGATTTCTACAAATCGGTACTCGATATGGAAAGTCGCAACAAGCAAGGGATCAAACCGATTGCACCTTATTTAGCAGATCTGGACAAGGCTTCCTCAGTCAAAGAATTATTTGATACTAGCATGAAGATGGAGAACGAAATCTCGAAAGGCGGTCTGTTGTCTTTTGCCGTGATGGGCGACGCGAAGGACAGTAACGTCAATGCGTTGTATTTCTCGGGCCTTGGCACGAGGCTTGACAAGAACAGCTATGTCTCCGGCGACGAAAAGACCAAAAAGGTGTACACTAACTACCTGACCCAATTGTTTGTACTGTCCGGTACCGACGAGATAGCGGCAAAAGCGCAAGCCGAAGATGTGTACGCATTCGAAAAAGAACTGGCTGCATCCTCAATGGATCTTCAGGATCAGGGGAAAGTGGAAAACTACTATAATCCTTACACCAAAGATAAATTCATCGCGCTCTTTAAATCGATCGATATGGGCAAATATATGAAAGAACTCCAGGTAGATCAAGCGGACAAAGTGATTGTAACCGACATTGGATTATTGAATAAAAGCGCGGAAGTTTTGAACGAGAAAAATCTAGACAAGATTAAAGCCTACGCCAAAGCCACTTTGTTGATGAATGCCGGTGGCACTTTATCGGGAGATTTTCTGAAATTGGCAACTGAATTTGAAGCCCAGCTGTATGGAATTGAAGGCGAAAAGACAAATGAAGAAATGGCGGTCATGACCACCCAAACCGTCATGAGTCAGTATCTCAGCCAGGAATTCGCAGAAAAATATTTCACGAAAGAAGCCAAACAAGACGTTGAACAGATGGTTAAGCAGTTCATAGAGGTTTATAAAGAACGGATCAAAGCGCTGGACTGGATGTCTGAAGCAACCAAAGCCAAAGCCATCAAAAAGCTGGATAAAATGACAATCAAAATCGGATATCCGGATCAGTGGAATGATTACTTGAAGGATGCTTCGATTAAAACTTTTGCGGACGGCGGATCGCTGTTTGACAACATAGTGGCAATCAATAAAGCACTCAAAAAACAAGCGTTCTCTTCGCTTGGAAAACCTGTCGATAAGAGCAGCTGGATGATGAGCACCTATGAGGTAAATGCTTATTATAATCCGCTGAATAACGAAATTGTGTTCCCGGCGGGCATTCTGCAAGCTCCGTTTTATGATATCAAAGCCAAACGCGAAACGAATTTGGGAGCGATCGGCATGGTCATTGCACATGAAATCAGCCATGCTTTTGATAATTTAGGTTCTGCATACGATGAAAACGGAAATGCGGTTAACTGGTGGACTCCGGAAGACTTTAAAAAATTCCAGGAAAAATGTGATCAGGTTATTTCCTACTATGACCATGTTGAGGTGCTTCCTGGCGTGTACAATAATGGCAAGCTGACGGTAAGCGAAAATATCGCCGACCTTGGTGGTATGGCCGCATCGCTTCAAGTGCTGTCCAAAATGGAAAACCCAGATTTCAAAGCTTACTTTGAAGGTTATGCAACGATCTGGCGTATGACCATGAGTAAGGAAACGGCTGCGTACCTGTCGACAGTAGACACGCATTCAGCAAACAAAGTACGCGTAAACCGTACCGTCTTGAACTTCCCAGAGTTCTATAAAGCATACCAAGTAAACGAAAAGGATGCCATGTACGTCGCTCCTAAAGACCGCGTGAGCATTTGGTAAGCCTGCAATAAATAAGCCTTTTATTTTCCACGATTAAGGGACAATAAAATTAACGAAGCTGAAAAAGCTGGCTCCGAAAACGAGACTGACCCCATAACGTGAGACAAATCAAAACACCTTCAAGAGAAATACCCTTATATCGTAAGGTAAGGGAGACAATCTTGGAGGTGTTTTTGCGTTGGCAACTAGAGTGAGCTACCCGGTGGAAGTGAAATTGAAAGGAGATTAGCTGGTATTCCAGTGAAAGAAGTAATGAACGAGCTAAGCATCAAAAATGTGACTCAATTAAAAGTCTGGATGAAATGGTATCGGGAAGGTGAACTCCATCGTCTGGAACAGCCAGTAGGCAAGCAATATAGCTACGGTAAAGGGCCGGAATACACATCAGAACTGGAAAAAGTGAAAGCAGAGTATCGTTTCCTTAAGCAGCAACTAGATGTCCTAAAAAAGTACAAGGAGTTGGAAAGGAGGTGTCACCTGAAGTAGTGTGAACAACGGATTATGCAGCGTGAAGGTATACAATGTCGAGTCAAGGTGAAGAAACGCAAACCTACCTACTATAACTTAATTCGCATTCAAACGAAACTAAATAACCAGTCGCCGGTTAATTTCCGACGACTGGCTGCTTAAACTTGTAAGGTGTTTTGATCCCTGTCTCACAAACGGGGGTCAGTCCCATAAGAAAGTACTGGTTTTTTGTATATTATCTGACCGGTCAATCGTTTTTAAAGAGACTGGATTAACCTCCAAAGTTTTTTCATTACAGCGCAAGCGACCGTTAGTACTAGGGCATCACCATGTCGGCAGTAGGGTAATCCGGTTGCATGCTTAATACTTGAATATTCCGACGCAGGCGGTTATAGCGCAGCGAGCAGTAATCCAGGTAATCATCCCCTGTATAATGGCGCAGCAGGGCCCATACCGTCCACAACAAATCTTGGGCCATCATATAGCATTTGACCTTCATCAGATCATCCACTGTAAACGTATTGCCGTAATAGGCTTCAAACAGCTGGTCAATCGCCTCTGCTGTCAAACGCGATTCGATGATATATGCAGCAATATCAAAGGCCGGATCATTCATTCCAGAATATTCCCAATCTATCAAATAGACGCTGCCATTCCTATCTGCAAGAAAATTCTCCGGAACCGTATCATTATGACAAGGTACGGAAATGACATTTTTGAGATGATCCTGCATGAAACGAAGCAATTGTTCTTTTAAGGAGGCATAGTCAAAAAACAATTCTCCGTTGAGCTGCGCGACAATGGTTTCATATTTGGCAAGTTCACTGAGCCAATCAAACTTGTTAAGGAAGTGCTTGGGACTACCGTGAATCTTCTTCAGTAGAGAAGAAACGGATTGCAAGCTTGGCAAAGCCAAGGGGCCTGCCGCGGCAAGCGTTGTGCTATCGGGAATATACTTGCTGATCTTAATGCCACTTTCCTCATCAAAATATATACACTCCGAATTCACGCCAAACTCCGAAGCGATGCCGTTGTTCACACGCTCTATCCTGCGATCGATCATTTGATCAGTCAGGTTACCGGGCTTGCGAATCACATACTCCGTTCCGTGGATATTCATAATGTAGTTATAATTGGTCAACCCGCCCGCAAAACGAGATTTGTCAAAAACAATACTCTTATCTTCAAAAAAAAGACGGAGTTTTTGCTGCACCAGGTCTTCCATATTCATTTGTTTGGATAAAAAGTCGTTTAGAGGTTTCATGATGGCCTTTTCTCGGCATTCCATATACATGCTTTAACAATGTATACACTCGCCGCACAGATTTTTCCACAATTATAGCAAGATAGGAGGAGTAATTCAATGAAATGGACACGCTTGTGGTCGTTCTGGTACTTGTCGTGCAAGAAAGACGTTTTTGTACCAGATTGTCGGTAAAGGGGGCATTAGAATCCAAAAATCAGCTACCGAATCCTCCATAATCACGGGGAGAACCATGTTAACCTGCTAGTAAGAGTTAAATATCTACTATTACATCGAATTCACAAATAAAAATGACCCATGTGAGGTGAGATTCGAATGGAGTACCGGGGAGAAGAAGCTCTCGGGCTTGTGGAAACATTGGGCATGGTTCCTGCCATCCAAGCAGCGGACGCTATGCTTAAAGCAGCAGATGTTGTTCTAGTATCCTATGAGAATGTTGGTTCCACACTCGTAACGATAATGGTAAAAGGTGATGTGGCAGCGGTTCGTTCGGCAGTAGAGGCTGGCGCTGAAGCGGCAGCGAAGATTGGCAAAGTCACTGCCTATAATGTGATGCCGCGCCCGCTCAGTTCTATTGCAGGAATTGTGAAAGCGCATGCAATTAACGCATGATTGCCGGGGTAGGGAGAGAGGTTCATGAGCAAGCATGATGCACTGGGTTTCATTGAAACCTTTGGAATTGTATTCATCATGGAAGCGCGGATGCCAGTGTGCAAAGCGGCCAAGTGTAG
>NZ_JMDX01000129.1:0-16973 GCF_000935845.1 Paenibacillus sp. E194 | reverse complement strand
TGACCACAGTAGCCGTGATTGGCTTCAGCAAAGGGAAAATAATTCGCAGAAAAATTCCGTACCGGCTGCAGCCGTCGATCAGCCCCGCCTCATCCATCTCTCTCGGAACCGTACTAATGAACCCGGTGAACAAAAATATCGTCATCGGCAGCGCAAAAGTGACTTGTGTCAGAATAATCGCCCAGTATGTATTGATTCCACCGACGTCTACGATGAATTTGTATAGAGGAACGAGAATCGTCAATGCGGGCACGATTAAGCAAGAGATACACAGCGTGTACACGAATCGATTCCACTTGGTCTGATGGCGAGCCAGCGGATAAGAGGCACACGCGCCGATGAATACGACGAGAATGACCGCAGTAACCGTGATCATCCCATTATTCAGGACAGCTCTTCCTAGCTGAGCATCCTGCCATGCATGAATGAAATTATCCACTTGAAACTGCTGCGATGGCATCCATTTGCTGCTCGTATCTTCTATTGGTTTGAAGGACAGATTGACTAAAATGTAAAAAGGGATGCTGTGAATCAGCACGATGAGTACTAGCGCTATATACTTGGCAATCTTCACACATCCACTTCCTTCCGACGAAGCAGTACAAGTGATGAAATGCTGATGACTGCGATAATAAGGAACATCAGATTTCCGAGCGCTGCCGCGTATCCCGCATCCTGACGGGCGAAATACAGATTGTACATCATCGTGGACAAAGACTGCGTCGCATAGCCTGGTCCGCCGTTCGTCATCGCTACTATGACGTCAAACAGCTTCAAGCCCCCAATGAGATTAAGCACAATATTGATCGTAATTGCCGGCATGAGCAGCGGAAGCGTAATCCGAATGAATCGGCTCCACCATCCAGCGCCATCGATACTGGCCGCTTCGTGATACTCTTTCGAGACAGACTGTAAGCCTGCCAAAAAAATAATCATCGCAATGCCCATATACTGATAAGTGTTAACTAGGACAATCATCCATACCGCGCGTGAGCCGTTCGACAGCCAATCCACGGCCTCTCCGCCAAATAAACGGATCGCATCATTCAGCGCCCCGCCGTCGTACTGAAAGAAGAAGTAGCAGATGTAGCCCATAATTAAGGGACTGATAATAACGGGAAGGTACACGATCATACGGATGATGCCCTTCCCTCTTAACTTCTGATCCAGAAACAAGGCGTAAGCAAGCCCCATCACATTTTGAAATAACGTACTTCCGAAGCCGTAAATAAACGTGTTCTGAATCGTCTGGACAATCTTCTTGTCCGACAGCATTAGCTTATATTTTTCGAAGCCGACCCAAGCGTATTGCTGTGAATAGCCGTCCCAATTGGTGAAAGAGATTTTAATCCCCTGAATTAGAGGATAGAATATGAACACGGCAAACAGCACTAGCGCCGGGACGTACATCAGATTGAGTATTCCAGCAGAATGAACCCAGCTGACCATGAAGCCCGAACGCAGCTTCACTCGTCCTTCATGCGTGGCTTCCATCTTCGACGGACTTCTAGCCATATGCATCCTCCTAGATGTGAGAGATAGACCCACAGCAAGACAAATACAGCCGCGGGTCGATGAATTGCCTATTTGTTATTTAGCAGCACGTAATCTTTCATATTCCTTTTTCATATTTTCCGAGAATTCACGAGGTGTTATGCCGCCAGCCAGCAGATCCTGGCCGTTCTTGCACATCACGTCCCACATCCCGTTCGGCAAATATACCCTGTCAAAGTACGGGAACACGCGCAAATCTTTAAACTTCTCAAAGTCAGCAGTCAAGCTGCCCGCGTTGGTGGCTACACCATCAAGCCCAGGAGGGAGCGCATTTGCAGCGGCGACCAAGGCTACATTCTCCGGCTTGGCATAATAGGCCACGAATTTACGAGCCGCATCGCTGTTCGGGGAATCCTTCCACACGCCCCAAGTCGTCTTCTCTCCACCTACAAGCGTTGGCGCATCGCCAGCTGCTACCGAATGAATCGGCATCAAGCCTGCTTGCAGATCAGCATTTATTTTCTTTGCTTCTTCGATGAGGAACGGCCCATATATCCCGAATGCAGCTTTTCCTTCTGCGAAGGCTTTAGCGGAATCGCTATATTTCGCAGTCAGCACATCCTTGTTCAAGTACCCTTTCTCTTGCAAAGATAAGAACATCTGCGGCAGTGCGTCGAATCGGTTCCAATCGAAGGTTCCGTCGAGCAGTTGTGCTGCATCATTCTTCTCAGGGCTTATAAAGACGGACGTTGCATAGAAATCAAAAAATTGTCCGATCGGCCATGAATCCGCGCCTCCGATATGAATCGGCACGACTTCTCCATTGCTCTTCGTCTTGATTTCTTCCGCGGCCTTCATCAATTCATCCCATGTCATCGGGACCTGTATGCCATACTTCTCCAACACTGCTGCATTGTATACTGGCCCGCCTTTATCTTGATCCATAGGGAGCACGAACACTTTCCCCTGATCGTCGGTTACAGCAGGTTTGATGGAGGCGTTAAGCTTGCTTGCCCATTCTTCGCCCTTCAGGTCAGCTAAATACGCGCCGTAACGAGCCTTGGCCCATCCGTGAGTCGCGAATACATCAGGCAGCTCATTGGATGCCATTTTCATTTTCATAATGTTCTCATACTCTGCACCCGGAGCACTGAAATCCACTTTAATGTCTGGATTGTCTTTCATAAATTGATTGGCGATCTCCTGGAGCACCTTCGCTGGCTCGCCAACCACGTTCGTCATAACCGTAAGATTGACCCCGGTTCCTCCCTTGCTTCCTGCACTCTGACCGGGGTCGCTGCTAGATGCCTTCCCTCCAGCTGCATCCCCGCCCGTACTTCCTGTTCCGCATGCCGCAAGCAAATATGCTGCGATAACAAGCAGTGTGAGCATCTTGAACCAATTGTTCCGTTTCATCTGTATCCCCCTTATCGACGATATGGTCGTTGATTCCGTCTTCTGTTTAGAAGATACCATTAATGATTGCGCTTTCATATGCTGCAAACCTACACTTGCTCCGCTCATTTCTACACTGTCTATTTTCGTATTGACGAACCTGCAAAGTGTACCTATCCTTTAATTTAAGTGAAGGAGGCTGGCGATTATGGCTGCATTCAAGTCACTACGATCCAAGCTGACGCTCGTATATGGCCTGACCATTGTCACTCCATTTGTCATATTGGCATTTGTTCTTCCTATCTACGCCCAACACGTGCTCATCAGAGACACAGAGAAGCTGACGGCAGGAACTCTGCGCGCCATGGCCAGCAATATCGAAACCTATTTGGATGATTTGGAACGGCTGACGGCTTCCCCCTATCTGAATGACAATGTCATACAGGCGCTTAAGATTATTGCCGACAATGTATATGATCATGCAAGCGCATACACGAAGCTTCAGACGGATCGCGCCTTAACAGGCACATTGCCAAATTATTTAATCAATACCCGCAAAGATATTCTCAGCACGCTCATCATTACGATGAACGGGAAATCCTACCTCACAACCAAGAACAGCAGCATAGACCTCGTTCCCGACTTTCCGTTCCAGTACGAATTATGGTATCAAAAAGCAGTGAAAAGAGATGGGAAGGCTGCATTCATCAGTTCGCATTCGCAGACCTACTTAACGAACCCGTCCAACATTCAGGTATTCTCCGTATCCCGATTAATTAAAAATCCAGAATCCGGTCAGCCGCTCGCGGTCATATCTGCCGATGCAGATACGAATGTACTCGATCAGATCACGAAGGACATTCCATTTAACGTTAGTTCTGTCGTCGCAATTACGGATGACATGGGAAATGTAATCTTTTCAGGCAAGCCGCTGACCGAAGAAATGCTTAAACAACTTCAGACCCGAGGGAATGAAGACGTACAGGACACCGGATTCGTGACCGTAACCCAGACTATCAAGCCAGCAAATTGGGAAATCACCGTATTCTTATCCAATGACGAGCTTACGCAAAAGGTGCATTGGATTTACATTACGGCAGCATTCATTTCGATTGGCGGCCTCATTGTCACTTTTTTCGTATTCCGCTACTCATCGCAATGGATCGTCAACCCAATCACGCAGATGATAGAAGTGATGACGAAAGTGCGTAATGGCAATTTGCAGGCGCGTTATGAAGGGGCAGGATCAGACGAGCTGTCTTACCTTGGGCATTCGTTAAATAAAATGGTCATCCAGCTCGATGAGCTCATTAATCGCGAATACAAAGCGGTTCTGGCACAGCAGCATGCAGAATATCGAGCCTTGCAATCGCAAATTCAGCCCCATTTTCTATATAACGTACTGTCCGGATTCATCGGATTGAACCGCATCGGCGATAGGAAGAGTCTGGAAACGGCCATTCTTTCACTGAGCGGCATGCTCCGCTACATTCTAGAGGAAAATCAATGGACAACGGTCGAACACGAATTCAAGTTTCTAACCAAATATGCGCTGCTGCAGCAGCTTCGCTTCCAAGACAGGCTGACGATTAATATTCACGATGACGAAGAAGCTGCTGAGTGCCGGATTCCAAAACTGCTCATCCAGCCTCTATTGGAGAACGCCGTCATCCATGGAATTGAACCCGATGATCAAGATCACACCATTCACGTGTCCGCTTCCATCAAGCACCAAGACAACGTTCCGCTTATCTGTATCGAGGTACGTGACGATGGTGTTGGATTCGATGCGAATGCGATGCAATCTCAAGCACATGTTGGTCTTGCCAACGTAAATTCGCGATTGAAGCTCGTCTATCCGAATGCACAACTGAGCATTGTAAGCGAGCCTCATATCGGCACTTGCGTAACGATTCAGATTTCGAAGGAGGACAGCTTATTATCATGAGGATCTTAGTGGCAGACGACGAGGCCTTGGTAAGAGCCAGTTTGCGCAGCATGCTGGATGAACTGAACATGCCTGTCCACGTCATCGGAGAAGCCCGTAACGGAGAAGAAGCCCTTCGGTATGTGGCAGAGCGGCAGCCAGATCTTGTGTTCATCGATATTCGGATGCCGAAGTTGAATGGTCTGGAGGTCATCGCGCAGAGTCGGGCTAACTCCCCTTATACGAAGTGGATTATCATAAGCGGCCATTCAGAATTCCAATATGCGAAGGAGGCGCTGCGTCTTGGAGCATGCAATTATTTATTGAAGCCATTCAGTCTCGATGAGCTTCAGAATAGCCTAATTCATGTACAGGAAATCCATGATGCACAAATCTTGGATCTCAATCGCCAGCTTGAACATGCCTTTCTTTCTTGTATGCAAGGCAGCAGCGCTAATCAAGCAAACCTATGTCAGCTTGGGGCACGGCGATACAAAGTCAACGTGTTCTATTTCGACGGCTGTCTCTCAGAGCAAGAGACGCTTTTGCGGCAGCAGCAGTTCCATGAGCAATTGCAATTGCTGATCCGTAATCAATCTCTTACCACCAGTCTCCATACGGTTGCATTGCCCCTCGGTAATCCTGCAATCGTATGGTCATGGCCAGTTGCACACCAGCAACATGCCGCGGAGCTTCAAAAGGAGATGGAGAATGCTGTCCAGCAAATGTGTAAAGGTGAGTTTTCTTCCTCTCCTACCATTACTACCATTCAGATCGAAGAGTGTGCTAATCTTCTAGAAGCAGCGCAGAAGGTGGAAGAGATTCAGCGAATCGCTCCCCTTCGCATGCTGTTCCCGATGGAGCACACTTTGGCACTTCACGACCTACTCGAATTGGATCAGCAGCATGAATGGCTCTCAATAAGTCACCTCGGGGAAAAGGTATGCCGATTATTCCATCAGCAGGACTATCACGGTTATTCCAAATCCATCGTGTGCATGGAAAAAGAACTTCGCAGAATGCGCGGAACACACTTGGCAGATGGAACCCTTGTTCATCGGATTCAAGAATCCATATCCTATTCGATTGGAATATCGATAGACAAGATAGAAGATCAAGAATACTGGTTTGAGCAATTGAAAAGTCACGGGGATCAAATGATACCCCAGCCTCCACGTCATAACAGCATGAACCAAGATATCGTGCAGCAAGTCGTTGCTTTTGTTGACGAGCACTATATGCATAACATTGGCATGAAACAAATCGCGGATATGTTCCATGTGACGCCGAATTATTTAAGCAGCTTATTCCATAAGAAGCATGGCACACCATTTCTGAAATATGTAACGGAAACAAGAATGCTGAAAGCGAAGGAGCTGCTGCTCAAGGAGCCTCATCTTAAAGTGCAGGAGGTAGCCGAAGCCGTCGGTTACTTCAGCACACGCCATTTTACAAAACTGTTCCGTGAATATTTTGGGTGTTACCCATCAGACCTTAGAGAACAGGGAAAATGAAGAAGATGGGATATAAGGTGATGAAAACGTCTGCCGGAGGAGTTTCATGTTAACAACTTAATCCTTTGCCAACCTTTGGAACATAGCCTATAGTTAAAATAGAAGAGTTTCATGTTAACAACTTAATAACTTGGCAACTTTATATGAAATTGGATCGTCAATATATCGATCCACTATGTTACTCAATCCCTCTTATTTAGAAAGGAGCAAACGAATGCAACCATCCATTACACGCGACTCACTAACTCACACGACCTCATCACGACACATACATACCTTTCGATTGCTGTCTGTCGTTCTCACATTTATGATCCTCTTCACTGCATCGTTATCATCGACTGCTAGTGCTGCCTCAGCAGCCAATTCCACAAAAGAATCGCTGCCAAAATTCATACAAGTCGAGGGAGGATATTATTATTCCATCGCGCTGCGCAGTGACGGCTCTGTATGGGCTTGGGGACGCAATCTCAATGGGGAAATGGGCATCCAAGAAACAGTGACCATTTACGACTCCTATCCGATTCGACTATTTGAGCTGACAGACATCCGTCATATCTCAACGAGCGGAGAAGGTTATCACTTGGCCACGAAAGCCGATGGAACCGTATGGACATGGGGTGCCTCAGGAGACTCTAAAGACGGCCGCCAGCATTCCATTCTGCCACATCAGATTCAAGGAATAAAGCATGCCGTTTCCACAACCGCAACATCCAATAGGGGTGCAGCAGTTCTCGATGACGGGACGGTGTGGTACTGGCCGCGTGCAAAAGGAACAGAGACAGCTCCTGTGAAGCCCGTGCAAGTGAAAGGCCTATCCGAAGTCATCCAAATTGAATCCTCCACAAATAAAATAGTTGCAGTAAAAAAAGATGGTACGGTGTGGAGTTGGTCAGACGCAGCAAAACCAACAAAAATCCAAGGACTTTCTGATATTCGCATGATCTCTTCCGGTCATTCCCTGCTTGCTCTGAACAAGAAGGGAAAGGTCTGGAGAGTAAAGGAACAAGGAAAGCCTGTCGCCGTTCAGCCCAAGCTGACAATAAAATCCATTCGCACTTATGACGATTACGAACTATTATTAACGACTTCCGGTGAAGTGTACAGCTATGGAGGACGAACACCGACTGGAAAGCAGGGGAAAGTAAACGGTTTGCCTAAAGTTACGGCGATAGCCGCAGGGGCATTCCACAGTCAAGCTATAGCGGAAGATGGGAACGTATGGGGCTGGGGTGGAAATATGTTTTCTTCGATCGGGACAACGAAGAACTTTAAAGACAATATGGTCTATAGCCCTGTTCCTGTAGAACGTGCGGCCGACATTTACGTCAATGGCAAGCTCATCAACTCCAGGTATCCTTCTTTCATTCAAACCAATACCGTGCTTCTCCCCGCAGCGACAGTCGCGGTGGCACTCGGTACGAAGCTGCAGTTCAACGCTGAATACGGTGTTGCAATGCCCTACTCTATAACGTATAAGAGCCGAACGTTGTCCTTCGGATATGAACAAGATCGCATTGTTTATGACGGTGGGTTCATTGATCGTGAGAAACCTTTAGTCGGTGTAGCTGGTACTACCTCCATACCTTATCAGTTGTTAGAAAAAGGACTTGGTCTTCATGTGACCTGGAATCCCAAACTGCTGCAAATTCATATCGACGAAAAAACATCGGACAAATGATTGCCAAAACTGAGGATATCGATGGCTGATTCAATGAACAAGCATGCATTTCCATAAACCTACATATGTATTGGCTGGGTTACGGGAAACTACGGTAAGAAACGATAAAAAAGACGCTGCCTCATTCGGGCAGCGTCTTCTCGCATCCAGCTCAACCTTGATTTTGTTCCCAGAGAGCCACTTCTTCTCTGACACGCGGCGCTACTTCCGTTCCGAACAGCCGTATCGCTTCCATAACCTCTTCGTGAGGCATGGTGCCATGCGGCATATGCAGCATGAATCGCGTAACCCCTACGTGCTTGCGGAGCTCGATAATTTTTTGGGCTACCGTCTCGGGATCGCCAACATAGAGAGCACCCTCAGGGCTGCAAGCTGCGTCGTAATTCGCTCTCGTGTACGGAGGCGCTCCTTTTTCCTTCGCTCTCACATTCGTTCTTGCAAATGTAGGCGGGAAGAACGTCTCGATCGCTTGCTTCTGCTCCTTCGCGACAAATCCATGAGAATGCGAAGCAATCGTCAGACGGCTCACATCGTGGCCCGCTTCAGCAGCCGCTTTCTTGTATAGTTCAGCCTGAGATGCATAATCAAGCGGCTTCACTGGTCCGATGATCGCCAAAACGAATGGAAGTCCCATCTTCCCTGCTCTGACCGCGGATTCTGGACTTCCTGCACTTCCAATCCACACTGGCAATTGCTCCTGCACAGGACGCGGATAGATGCCTAAATCATGAATCGCGGAGCGATGCTTCCCGCTCCAGTTTACCTTCTCCGACTTCTGAATCTGCAGCAGCAAATCCAGCTTCTCATCGAACAGCTCCTCATAATCGTTCAGATCACAACCGAACAAAGGGAATGATTCCAGAAACGAACCGCGACCAACCATAATTTCTGCACGACCATTAGAGAGGCCATCCAAGGTTGCAAAGTCTTGAAATACACGCACAGGATCGGTAGACGACAGGATCGTCACCGCGCTAGTCAGCCGAATTCTTGTCGTTTGAGTTGCTGCAGCAGCTAATACAACTGCAGGAGAGGATGCCGCAAAGTCCGGACGATGATGCTCCCCTATCCCATATACATCCAGCCCTACCTGATCTGCGAGGATCATCTCCTCGACCACTTGCCGCAGCCGCTCTGCGTGGCTAATCGTGATTCCGGTATTCACATCAGGCGTAGTCTCAACAAACGTGCTTATACCTAGTTCCACTATCCATTTCCTCTTTTCCATTGATGTTCGTGTCGATGTTCATGTTCATATTTACGCACATAGTAGACGGTATATTAATTTATCACTTATTTTCATGATTTCATAGGTTGGAAATGGTATTTCCATTTATTCTCTGTATATAAAAAGAAATCAAGCTCCATCGTACATGGAACCCTTAATGGCAGCAGCATTATATTCATGAAGAAACGCAGCATCGTTGAGTTTTATGATGACAGAACTATAATGCTGATCAGACGTCAGATTGCCCCTCCCTAATTTCCCATACGATTCACGTTTTGGTGTCATTTACCGATACATGATAAGGAAGCTTTTATGAAACCTTCATGATGGAGTGGGAAAATGACCAATCATACAACGGAATATTGCCCGGAATGCGGGCACAAAATGGAATCCCTGCCGGGGTATGTTACCTGGTGCGAAGAATGCAATTGGAACATCGATCCGGACTGGCGCCCCATCTCTTCACAGGGCCTTGTGGAACGGCTCAATTACCGCATGGGAGTCAAAAAATCACAGCTATTGCTTGAGGAGAATCTGCATACCGATCGGATTACGTATCCCTTAACCTGGCGTAAAGCGCTCGCTTATTTGTTAGCCGGAAGTATCCTTGCAGGTACCTTCAGCCTACCGATTATTGCGGTGTATTGGTTTTTTTATAGCAATTCGTTATTGCTTACCATGCTTGCCATTGTCCCGTTTCTACTATTCATCGGCTTGATGCTGCCCTCCAGGTGGAGACTGTCTGGTCAGCCTTTGCGGCGGGAAGAATATCCCGGATTGTATCGTCTCGCCGATGACATTGCCGCAGCCGTTCAAGCACCTCCGATCGACGAGATTCGGATGACGAATTCATACAATGCGTACTTTACCAAGTTCGGCCGGCGCCGAACCAAGATCATCGGGATTGGAGTACCTTTATTTTCGGCATTGAGTCTATCGGAGAAGATCGCAATCCTCGCCCACGAGACCGCGCATCATGCGCATAAGGATGTGACCCGTTCCTGGTTTATCGTGTCAGCGAGGCGTATTATGGCTTCGTGGTACGATTTCGTTTATCCATATTGCGAAGAGGGCGAAGTGCTCAGCCCTATCTCCACACCGTTTCGATATGCCCAGCAGCTGCTGGCCAATCTGATATTCATCCTGTATTACGGCCTCGGTATTACGGTCTGGGATGAGAGCCAGCGCGCCGAGTATTTGGCCGACCGAGTCGCGGGCGAGATTGCAGGAACAGATGCCGCATGCTTGGCCTTAAGCAAATCTCACTTCGCTCCCGTATTCTGGCTGACAGCTGAGCGAGTCGCCCGCTATCGCTTTACTTCGGATTTGTTCGGGGAATTCCGCCAGAAGATAGAGCATGTCCCCGCAAGCGAGCATAAGCGAATCCAACGGATTCGCGATTCCATCGCTGTGCAATTGGATTCCACTCATCCGCCGACACCGTACAGATTACAGAGTCTGCAGCATCATCAGGTACTGACGCCGCGATATGTGCCTGACAGCAACCTGAAAAATCAGCTGGAAGAAGAGTTCGCGCGCCTGGAGAAAATAAGCCAGCGCTACTTGCTGAATGATATTCGGGCGGCATTATGATGGAGTCCGCTATGCACCCGTTATCAATGTACTTGTCCTGATATTCTCCTTCGAACTACAATCGAAAGAGCGTCCAATTCTTCACATGACTAGATTGAGAGAAGGTTCATCTATGAATGACAAAAGCAAGGAGCTATTGAAGAAAGCATACGCACATGCCGAAGAGCTATCCAAGCATCCTGTCCTCACCCGCTATTGGGATCGATGTTCACTTGTAGTGAAGGGCAGTGTCTCACGTGGCAATTGCGATCAATATTCCGATATTGATTTTGTATTTTTCTGTGACGATGACGTTCGTCAAGCGATTATTCGCGATTATCGGGAAGCAGGTCTTAGCACGAGACAAGATGGTGTATTCCTGCCGATTGGAGATTGGGAAGGTCATTATCATTTTGAGACATTTGCCATGCTGAGAGGCTATTTCGAGGAAACTAACTACCCGCAAGTATGGGAATTCCAGCAGGCAATTCCCGTTCATGATCCGGAGTTACGATTTGCAAATACGATTGCTCAGCTATCGGAGAACTTCTTATCTCAACCAATTGAGGTCATCAAACATATGTACATTAGCCTACAGCTAACGCTCGATTGGATGCGGCACCCGCTTAAGCGTGGTGATGCCATTGCGACTAACCTGCATGGCTCCAAGATTGTCAGAGAGCTCTGTCAATTAGCGTATGTTCTGGATGGGAAGAGCTATCCGCATGACAAATGGCTGTCTGCCTATTTATCCGCTACACGGTTTGGCGGCTTGCAGGAAGGACGGATTGCTTCCTATTTGCAAACTATGCCGCTTGCTGGGAATATTACTCCTCATTTGGAACTGAATGAATACCCATGTTATCAGCAAGCATGGGAGTTAATTGATGAAGCCGTTCGTTTTATCCGCGAGCATTATGGGGATTATCCATGGATTGACGAATGGTACTTATATGGGTAGTTGTACCTTATCAAGGCATACCCAGTTGTTATATTGATGTCTACAAAGTCTAAAGAGTCGACAGCTGATTGAGGATGTACGTTCTACTCCGCCATCGACTCTTTCCTCTTCTTCTGAGCAGATACAGTAGAGGTAGAAGTAGAAGCGAACTATCGTCTTTTTTGATAATCCAGCAAATACACATCTAATTCCTGACTAATCCTCACAACCTCATCATCTTTGAAATCGTTCTTTTCATTGACAATCGAAATAAGTTGCTTTTTAAGTCGTTCGATTTTCTCAAGCATTTGAAGATCATGGGGGCAGTGAAGATAACACATTATGAATCACCTCGCATAATCGGTGTGTAAATGGAGAACATCCCGAATGCTGATTGCAAATCTAGCAACCTACTTACCTTTTCCATGTTGTCCACTCTATCGATGACGCTCATATATTTCGTTTCTTCTTATACGTTGAATATATGTAAAATGTTTCCTGAAAAAATAAATAAATTTCGATTTTCATATACATTCCCTCCATGAGCATCGTTTGCTCCATACAGCAAAAAAGACATCGACAGTATCCTTGCTTTGCCGATGCCCTCTACTTCGATTTTCCCGAAATCAATTACTTTTTATCCACATGAAGCAGTACCTTCGGATGCACGCTGTACGTGTCTGAAATGCTCTCATCTGAAATGACACCCAGTTGTATCAAGCTCTTTATCTTCGCAGTATCCGGCTTGGACAGCAAGCGCCATACTTCCGGGTCAGGCAGAGCCGCATACAGCTTGGCATCATCATATTGTCTATACTGTTGCTGAACCAGCTTCACATGGAAATTGCCCACGTCTATCTCTGACTCTCCCTGCTCTTCACAGTATTGAATAATATCGCTTCGCAGCGCCGACAGCTCATCCTCAATTTCCTTTTGCTGCTGCTTCAGCTTATAATATCTCTTTATCTTCTCATTCTCGATCATTGGATCACGCTCCCTCCTTGCACTGTATGCAGGGGGAAGCCGATCTAAGACCGTGTAACCGGGAAAGCGTAAAATTCGATTCGCACACAAGGGAAGACAATCTGTTCGTCTCCTCAACACTTCGCGCTATCTATTCTGTCTGCTCAACTGACACTTCACTTGCCTTCATCCTCCCACCACCAGACTCGCCCAAATCTCCTTCATCTTCATAACCCCATAAATCATGTCGTCTTCAGACATTCGAGGGAAATAAAAGTACGCACCATACTGATTCATACCTTCACCAGTTTCTTTCTGAATGCAGGTGTCAGACCAGTAAATGCCTTCTTCCGAGCACTTTGTACGAAACATGACATATTGCTCTATGTTGCCTCGCCACCATCCGAAAATGCTTAATCCGGCATCCGCTTCGATCCAATGGAACAAGTGCGATACATGTGCCGTCAACAGATCCTGCAGCAGCTTGAACTTCTTCCCATACACCCGCTTCATTCTTCGTAGATGCCGTTCATATTGGCCATTGTGCATCCAAGAGGCCAACGTGCGCTGCTCCAGCAAGTTGCTCGGATTCGGCTCGAATACCCCCTTTGCTCTAGCGAACACGGGAACGAGCGATGTCGGCACAACCGCATAACCGATGCGAACATGTGGGAGCAGCGTGTTGCTGAAGCTTCCGATATAAATGACTCGACCTTCACTATCTAACACTTTCAACGGCTCCAGCGATTTGCCGCGATGGCGGAACACGCTGTCATAATCATCCTCCAGAATGAGCGCATTGTTCTCTGAAGCCCAAGCGAGCAGCCGCTGACGGCGCTCCATAGTCAATACAGCCCCTGTCGGAAATTGGCGATTAGGTGTCACAAGGAGCAGCTTAGCCTGCCAATCGTCCGGTATTATCCCCTGTCCGTCAATAGATGCATGAACACAGCTCGCCCCTAGTGTCTGGAAGATATGTATGGCTCCCGTATACCCCGGTTTCTCAACAACTACGCGATCACCAGGATTGATGAACAACTGTGCCGTCAAGGCGAGTGCCTGCTTCGAACCATTGAACACAATAACCTGACTCGGATCAGCAGCTATGCCACGTGCTCGTCTTATATATTGGGCAATACTGTCTCTAAGCCTATCATCGCCTAATGTGGACACCAATCGGTGCATTTGGTCACTGCTGTGCAGCAATCTGGCCTGCGCATACAAGTTGCGATTCCACTCTTTATCCGGAAACCATTGTGTACCAGGTCCGAACTCTTTGAAATTCGCTACTCTCAAGCCGGCCTTGATGCGTATTCCGCTGTTTTCATCCCGCCGCTCCTCGATCTCCTTCAGACGCATCCCCCAGTCGGACAATACGTTCAGCTCTTGACAAGGAGTATCAGCTCCTCTCTTGGTTGAGGGCTGGAACGCAACAAAGGTTCCCTTTCCCACCCCGCTTGAAATATAACCTTCAGCAGACAACATATCGTACACCTCATTGACAGTTCCCCGAGATAGCCCAAATAGGGCAGCCATTTCCCGGCTCGATGGCAGTCTAGTATCCTTTACAAATACTTGTGCGGCAATGGAATCTCGGATGGCATGATATAGTGCAAGGCGTTTGGATGGATATTGTTCAAGATAGGAATGGTAAGGAATGTGGAATTGCATAGACTTATCCTCCGTCACCAATGGTCTAGTAAAACTAATCTAAATTGGATCTTTTTCATTGTCAATTCTTGAGGTAAGCTGAATACTACACAAACAAGATCGAATGGAGTAATCGGAGGAGGCCCTTGTTAATGCGAAGAAAAGAATTCGAAGTCATGGACACAGTGGAAACCGAGCAATTTATGCAAGAAATGAGCTTTGGCATTCTCGGGACGATCAATGAGGATGGATGGCCAGAGCTTACCCCGCTTAATTTTGTATATCACAACGGCTTTATTTATTTTCACGGCAGCGTATCAGGACGCAAGATGAAGAACATCAAAGCAGATCAGCGTGTTACATTCTCTGTAGCGAAGGAGTACGCAATCATTCCCTCCTATTTTACTGAAGCGAAGCTAGCTTGCCCTGCAACAGCCTTCTTCAAATCGGTTCTGATCAAAGGCCATGCGGAAAAGGTGTCGGATCTAACAGAGAAAGCGGAAGCATTGACCGCCTTTATGCAGAAGCTTCAGCCAGAGGGGGGCTATGCTCCGATTGATCCGGAGGATCCAGATTATACGGGTCAGATCAAAAGCACCTCCGTTGTCCGCATCAACGTGCATGAGTTATCAGCCAAGTATAAATTCGGGCAAAATATGAAAGAAGAGAAATTTGAAATCGTGACGAATGGACTTTTGAACCGTAATGAAGGTCTGGACAAGGAAACCATAGCCATGATGGAAGCATTATGTCCGCATCATCGGAAGAATGACGGCGATTAGATGGCTAATTCTAATACGAAGTAAGACACTAGAAACAAAGCCCTGTTGGATTTTATGTAAAATGGAAGTCTTCGCGACACCATTTGTACAGAATAAACCAACAGGGCTATCACCAACCTCGGTAGCTGAATATCCATTTCTACATACACAAGTATAGCTGCTTGCAATATTTCTTGTTTCGTTGTTTTCGAATTTCTTCGTTCTGTTCCTTTGTACGTGGAGACAAGAGTAACCCTCTTTTCATTGACATTCATGTCATCCAAAGTTATACAAGTATTCATAATAACCATCACGTAGAGGATGTTTCCAAGAGTGGCTTCTTTAGACGTAGGAAACGAACATATTAGAATAATACCTTTGACGCTTCCTTGGTAAAAGGAAGCAGCTCATCCACTCTTCCATCACGTATTTTTGCAGCCCATGCGGGATCGACGAGCAAAGCCCGGCCTATCGCTACCAAATCAAATTCATCATGCTCAAGTCTCTCGATCAAGCCGTCAATGTTTACATTCTGAGCCCCTTTACCCTCCGCAAAGAAACTTAAAAATTCACTGTCTAATCCCACAGAGCCTACAGTTATTACAGGTTTTCCTGTAATTTTCTTCGTCCATCCAGCTAAATTAAGAGAAGAACCTTCGAATTCAGGTTCCCAAAAACGTCGAGTCGAGCAATGAAATACATCTACCCCCGCATCTACCAATAGTGATAAAAATTGAGCCAACTCATCTGGTGTATAGGCCAATTTAGCCGTAAAAGGTCTTATTTTCCATTGAGAGAAACGGAATATGATCGGGAAGTCTGGGCCAACAGCATCTCTGCAAGCTTTCACAATCTCAACTGCAAAGCGTGCTCGTTCTGCGATCCCGCCTCCATACTCATCCCTTCGTTGGTTCGTTTGTTCCCAGAAAAATTGGTCGATAAGATAGCCATGTGCCCCATGGAGCTCAATACCGTCAAAGCCAATTCTTTGTGCATCTGCAGCACCTTGAGCAAATGCATCCACTACCATGTCGATTTCGTTCTTCGTCATCGGTTCATTCACCTTCAAACCATCAGCTGTTATACCCGATGGTCCAATAGGCAAAGCCTCTGGATTCGGCGCTTGCCCAACTGCGCGCTGGGTTCCGACATGCCATAGCTGTGGAATAATTCTTCCCCCTGCCTTATGTACCGACTGAACGATCCTAGACCAGCCATCTAATGCGTCTTCCCCATAAAATCTCGGAATATTCGGGTGTGACGCTGATGCAGGATGATTAATGACTGTACCTTCCGTTATAATAAGCCCAACACCATTCTCTGCACGACGTCTATAGTACGCCTCCACATTCTCCCCTGGGATACCATCTGGAGAGAACATGCGCGTCATAGGCGCCATGACAATGCGATTGTTCAGCGTTAGTGGGCCAATCGAGAAAGGTTTAAACAAAGCCTCAACTGATGGGGTTTGCTTCATGCTTTCCCTCCTTTTTTCTATTTGAAATATACTGCTTGAAATATACTGCCTTTTATCATTATACAATATTTCACATTTAAACTTGACCACGATGGATCCATTTTGTCCATATCATCAGATACAGGATAAAGCCATATCATCTTAGACCCTTCACGACTTCATTCATGTTTAAACTTCCTTAGCTCTATCAGACGACAACACCTCCGACTCATTGGAATCGGAGGTCGGAGGTGCTTCGTATTGGATAGGTTACACTTGCTCGACGATGACAGCGACGCCGTGGCCGCCGCCGACACACAAGGTGGCGAGCCCAGTGGCTGCTTGCCTGCGCTTCATGGCATGCAACAGCGTCACGAGGATACGCGCGCCGCTGG
>NZ_JMDX01000128.1:0-16988 GCF_000935845.1 Paenibacillus sp. E194 | reverse complement strand
GGCGTATTCTGATGATCGTGAAGGAACGGTTGAAGCCGGTGAATATCACATGGCGAGGCACTCGTACGTATGTAGATCCCACTGGACAAGCGACTGAATATGGATACAGTGTTGTGCCGATGCTGTTTATAGGATTTGCAGTCGGTTTCATCTCAGGGTTGTTCGGGATCGGGGGAGGCTCGTTATTCGTTCCGCTTATGGTGCTGTTATTTCGCTATCCGCCGCATGTCGCTTCAGCCACATCCATGTTTGTCATTTTCCTATCCTCTATTCTAGGAACTACGGTTCATGCTTGGAATGGATCGGTCGATTGGATGCTGGTAGCAGTATTGGCGCCAAGCGCTTGGATTGGTGGAAGGTTAGGGGCGGCAATTGCGAATCGAATGTCCGGCAAAGGGTTATTGCTTGTCCTCCGTATTACCCTGTTCGTATTGGCAATCCGCATGATTGTGAGTGGATTTGCAGGCTCATGAACATTTTACATAGGCTAGGATGTTCGAACGAAACTTCTAAGGGACTGCTACGTATATTGGAAGAAAAGGAAGCAATTTTTAATAGAAAGTAGCGTGAAGCCTTGAATACTTCAGATAAGACTCCACATGTGGTCACCAGTAAAAGTTATACAGCGGTAGCAGTCAACTGCGCGGCTAAGACAGGTGAATGGATCAAGAGTAAATTAGGGCAGTACATATCGCTCAATATAAAATCATCTATGCACGATCTCGTTACCGAAATCGACAAAGGAGCCGAGCAGATGATCCGTCGTCTGCTATTGACTCATTTCCCGCAGCATACCATTCTCGGCGAGGAATCAGTTGATCCTGGCAAGGATGCGGCCAAGCGGGCGTTGGAGAACGCACTGCAGGAGGAATATGTGTGGATCATCGATCCGCTCGATGGTACCACGAACTATGTTCACGGGTTCCCGTTCTTCTCCGTATCGATTGCTTTGGCCCATAAGGGGGAAGTCATTGTCGGCATTGTGTACGATCCGATGAGAGACGAACTGTTCGTCGCAGAGAAAGGCAAGGGTGCTTATGTACACGGACACCGAATGCAGGTGGCACCAGAGCAGCAGCTTGGAGCGAGCTTGATTGCAAGCGGATTCCCTACGGAGCGAGAGCGGGCACTTCCTGCCAATCTGGCTGGGATTACTGCACTTGCGCCGCAGGTTCGCAACATCCGTACCGCAGGCTCGGCTGCTCTTCACATGGCTTACGTGGCTGCAGGCCGCTTGACAGGGTTCTGGGAGTTGAACCTGAATGCTTGGGATTTGGCCGCGGGCAGCTTGCTCATCTCGGAATCCGGCGGCAAGGTTACAGATACGTATGGCAGACCGTATCATTTAGGCGTGCGGGACGTCGTTGCCTCGAACGGACATATTCACGGCTCCTTTATTGAGGCTCTAAGAGAAGCGAAAGCCCAAGGCTAGAGAGTATCATTCAAGCTCATACTAATTCGAGAATGTGCTTGAGGAGGTGTTACTTGTGGTGGAACGGGACAAGGAAAGACAAGAACAGCTGGAAGCAGAGCTGCATGAGCGGCTGACAGCAGGAGAGATGGATACAGAGAAGCCGGACGAGGCTGTCAGACGACGAATCGCGCCACGAACTGAAATCCGTATCCAGACGACACTGGATCCGATCGTGGAAGAGACGAATCGGTATCGCTCCATTGCAGAAGAAGTGGACGATCGTTATGACCAATATATGAATCGCGCCAAGCGCGATGGAGGATCCCGGACATAGTCCGGGATTTTTTTGTGTACCAAAACCATTGACCGAAGTGAGTCATCTTACTATCGAAATTCATTTTGAGGGAGGAAGTTGTTGAAATGATGTCGTACAAGAAGATGATTTCCGTATTATCCGTATCCAGCATGCTCATCATTGCGTCGCCAATAAGTATGGAGGCAGCCCAATCCAAGCAAGAGGTTAAACAGGAGAACGGAATCCTGAAGCCGGAACAGATCGACAAGGAGATCCTTGAAAATCTGGATGCCGTGTATCAGGAATTATCGGGTAACTCGGATTTGAAAATGACATGGGAGCGAATTACTGAAAGCCCGAATAATTTATATTTCTTTATGGGGAAGGATGGGAATCAAGCACAAGTGAACCAAAAGACTGGTGAAGTTCAGAGGGCAACTTGGTTTGCAAAGGCGGATCAAGGAAATGAGTCCCTTCGAACAGCGGCTATCACGGCGGTTAAGGAATTGGATTCTTCTTGGAATGTATCTTTTAATAAAGTGCAGCGCACATTCGAGAAGGATACTGAGACTTTATTCACGTCATTTACGGGAAATAATATTTGGGTATCGTTTGATAACGATAAGGTAATGAGCATTAACCTCACCTATGACTATTCGAAGGCGCCTGCGAAGGTCAAAAAAGGAGCAGAGCAAGTGTTGCAAGCACTGGATGCAAAATCCTTCTCGATCAAGGAAGGGACATTGAACAAAGCAAAGGATAAATCGAGTTGGCAATTCACGGCGTATAAAAGCAAGGAAAAACGGATTATCATTGATGTAAACGGTGAAACCGGAAAAGCAACAAATTTCAATCAATCTGGGAAGTCGGCAGGCTCCTTGCTTGACATTACCGATAAAAAATTCAGCAAATTTAAAAATGAGGATGTATTGGCTGCCGCTAAGCCGCTGGCTAAAAAAAGTGTTCGGAATTGATTTGACAGGCTACAGCGTAACTCGCGGAAAAGGTGAGATGGCCGATCGATTTACATTTAAGAAAGATGGGAAGCCGGAGGTTTCTGGAAATATTAATGAAAAGGGAGAGTTCTACTCTCTTAAAGTTTCGGGTCAATGAACAATTACTCTACATGCACTTGCTTTTCGCGAGTGCATGTTTTTTTATCTATTTTTTTCATTTCTGTATAAAAAAACTATTTCAATTGGTTGTGCATCTTATTATCGAAATTGACTTCAAATGTAGGAGGAACGATAATCATGAGATCAAATAAAAAGCTGCTTGCAGCAATAACCGCATTCAGCATGCTCTTCGCTCCGCTCAGTACAGCGTGGACAGCGGAGACAGCTATAGCTAAAGAGAGCACGAATAAGGGCATCAAGAGTAATGGACAAGCAGAAAAAACGATAGCTGATCTGGACGCTGCTTTGTTGCAAAAGGCCCAGAGGGCAATGAAACAACTTACAGGCAAGGAAGTCGAATTGGAGGCTGCCTTGGAATCCAACGGAACGACGTAATATCATATTTTCCGTTTCCAAAACTATTTAGGGCCTCCATGCATCATAGTGGTGACCGAAGGGGGAGGAACTATGGATCAGAAGATGCTGATTGTCCGCGCGCAGCAGGGCGATACACATAGCTTTGCACTAGCGGTACAGCAAATTCAAGACCGATCGTACCGCATCGCATATAGTTATCTACACGATGAGGCCGCCAGTATGGACGCAGTATGCGATGCTGTGGAGAAGGCCCTTATTCATATACAGAAATTGAAAGACCCCGAAAAATTCAACACTTGGTTCACTCGGATTGTCATCAATCAGTGCAAAACCTATTTGCGTAAAAATAAATCGATAGTCTACATAGAGGACGAAGAGGTTATGGGAGTCGCAAAGCGTCCGCCGACGGACGAGATGCTGGATTTTCAGGCTCTTATGGAGCAGCAGCCGCCAATGACGCGGATGCTCATCCAATTGAAGTATGTACAAGGATACACGCTAGAAGAAATTGCAGAGATGACGGATATGCCGCTGGGCACGGTTAAAACGAAAATATATAACACAATTAAATTGTTTAAAAAGCAAATGATGCCAGAAATGAAGGAGGCTAGATGCTGATGGAATTTAGGGATGAGGAGATCGAAGCAATGTTCGCAAAATTGCCCGAAGTGCCTATTCCACCTAATCTGTCTCAACGGATTGCGGAGCGGATCGAAAATATGGATCGCCGCCGCCATCGGACGAAGATTGTACAGCGCAGCATAGGAACGGTTGCGGCCGGCGTTTTGCTGTTCTCTGGCTCGATCATGTTTGTGCCTTCCTTTGCCGCGTATGCGAAGCAAATCCCCGGACTGGAGGCCGCAGTCAAGTGGCTGGAGGGGGCGGGCAGCTTTATGGGTATCCGCAATGCCAAGGAGCATGGTTACATTCCGGTGCAGACCTATCGTACGAAGTGGGGAGAGCGGGAGGTTAGCGTCGACAATTTGTATTTGGAAGATGATCGTCTGTTCGTTACGGTTACAATCAAGGGCGAGGATATTGCCGAGGCGCAGCGTTCCCGCCGATTGTATGACGATTTCGAGGATTATACGGCTACGCTCCCTGAATTTGATGAACACCGATTCTCAGATGGAAGTAATCATACGACTTCTTATCTTATTGAATCCGTGGATGAGGCGCGTAAACAGGCTAAGGCAAAAGTGGATGGTATTGTTACTTGGACACATGACATTCCTTTGCTGCCAGAATACGTCGAGCAGTTGAAACGAGAAGATAAGGATCGGAAAATAACGATCCGGCTAACAAAAATTAAACGCAATGACGAATACAAAAACATTTATTCCGAATCCGAGGATATTCAGGTTCCGCTCGGTATCAATAATATAAAGCCAACTCGCGTTGTCAATCTGGAGCGGACGGCAGAGCAGGCAGACTCGATTGTGCAGCAGTTTGCTCTTAAGGATATTACGATCTCTCCTACCCGTATGCTGCTTGAGGCTCGAACTCGAATTCAAGATGAAGGAAAGGCAGATCTGCATCCGGGTGACGATTGGAATGAGATTGTCCGAGAGAATCTTATTCTGAAAGATGAAACCGGTAAAGTGTATCCGATTCGACAATCTTCAGGATTCAATGATTTGGTGAATGGGGTTAGCCGCAACCAGTGGGAGTTTGTCCCGTCTGTCTATTTCGAGAACAAGCCGAAGCGCATGACTCTGGAATTGAAGAGATTGTATGTGACTCAAGCCCGGCCCAATCATACGTTCCGTCTTCGCACGGATGATAGATATCCAAAGAAGATCCAATACCAGGGCAAGGATATAACGATATTAGGCACGGAGTATGATAATAAGGGAATCCTCCATCTCAAGGTTCAGCCAGATCAAGCGGGAAACAACCCGTTTCAGAGCGCATTCTTGACGTATGAGCCCTATTACTTGAAGCTTCAAGGATCAGGATCGAACGAGACTTGGAAGCAATATGACTTGAAGCTGGATACACCAGAGACGAGAGCTATCCCAATGACTGGCAAGCAATTAAACGAAAAATATGAAAGAAATATTACGTTCAATTGGGTATTGGGAACGATTTTTGAGGATAAAGATAAGTGGGGGCAGGAGAATAAGAAGCAAGATGTTTATGATATTTCAATTATGGCTCCGAAACTGGACGAATATGAAATATCGCTGCGGAGATACAATGAGCCGATTGAGGTTAATCAGAAGATTGAGTTCACAATCCCGCCGCTCGCAGGAGAACACGATCAAGTAGGCAGCTTGACGGAGCCGAAGCATGGCAAGACGGTGAACGACCTCGATTCTCCCTTGTTAGAGCGCATCAAGCAGGCAGTACGAGAAGTTGCTGGTCGTGACATTGATCTGTATGGAGTCGAGGAATACCGTGGATCAACTTATCATGATGTTACCGTCTATAGTAAGGATAACAAGAGCTATGCCGCTCTTGATGTGAAGCGGGGAACTTTCGATGTGAACATCTCTATGAACTACGCTGAGCTGCCAGATAAGATGAAGCAGATTGTTGAAGCACAAACAGGACTGGACGAAAAACAGTTGGCTGCTCGTATTCAGGACATTACTCGGGCAAAGACAAGGGTTGATCGGGATGTGCATACCTGGATGAAAGGAAAAGATATCGCCATCGAGATGGAGGGAGAACGAGTCCTCAGCATGTCTTATGACATTCCGGTGGATCAAGTAAGTGCTAAGGCGCTTGAGTCGGCGAAGAAAGCTTCCCTCATCGTGAGAGGGAAAGTAACTCCGATGGCGTATGCGAGCCGTACTTATCACTATGACAGCCTTACTGGAATTGCGAAGGATGATTACCATTTAGAGGATCAGAAGCATGATTTGTCCATGCAGGTAGGCTATCACTCTGGACGCATACTGTCAGTTTCAGATTCTGATATTTTGGAAACGGGGACAGATGCAACCGAGGCCCTCTTCGACCAATTCTCGAATAAGCAGGTACTCGACGCAGCGGCGCCAGACGTGAAAAAGCTGTTCGGGATTGATTTAAACGGGTATTCAGTTGAGCGATATAACGGTCAAAACTGGTATATATTTAAAAAGGAAGGCAGCTTGACGATTGAAGGGCAAATGAATCGTTATTTGAAGTTCTATTATATGGATATTGTTGGTGTGAACGATATAAATTTAAATTAGACAAGAGAAAAAAAGGTTAGAAAAGCTGACCCGCGAAGCAGAATTCGCTTTGTGGGTCAGCTTTCTGTGTTCATAGGGGAAGTCAGGCATGTTGAAAAAGAAATCCTAGGGATAATCCTCTACCTCATTTTGCGCAATTATGATTAGGGAGAGTTAGTCTAAGAATCATTGGGGCAAAGTTTGAATACAGTTAGAAAAAAAGGAACTGACTCTCTGCATAACTGGATGCAGTGAGGACAGTTCCTTTTGTGTTGCCGGTGCGCCTATGTTGCTTGTGCAGTTGGCGCTGTCTTCGTATAGGTGATAGCTTGGCTGCCCATTTGCTCCCATCCGCGCTTGAAGGCAGCGCGTGTGATACGATCGCGGCGACCAAGCGGATCATGCACGTATACATATTGCTCGTCATAGCCGATCACGAGCAAGGAGTGCTCATAGTAGGTCACTTGGATTGGCCCATTAGCAGTATTCCACGTTACCCAAGCGTTAGCGGGAACAGAATCGTACAGTGTCGTATGGATTACCCACACTGGCGTTCCTTGTCCAACCGTCCATAACAGATGATCAAGGGAAGTGCCGGTCATATCAATGATTCGTCCCGGCAAATATTTCTCCGCGACCTCTGCTATCGGCTCATGATATACCCCGAGACCAGGATTGGCGAACGTGTACATATCGCCGACGAATCCGCGATGCGGATTGCCGAAATAGATACCGCCGTTCTTCTTCTCATACGGCGTTGTATCTTTGCGGATATTCTTCGCAAGCTCCATCTTGTCTACCTTCTGACCTGCAGATTGCAAGAGCATCGCAAGAGCAGTCACTTCACAGCCGCGCGGCAGCTCGGGGAGCTGCAAAATAAGCGGGGCCCCATTCAAGCGGATCGACTTCGGCGCAGGCTTCTTCGGATCCCACATCACATGCTGACCGCGGTAGGTGACTCTGCGTCCAGGAACCTGCTTCGCGTAATTGACAGCATCCTCCCAGCTATGGAACAACGCTGCATAGCTGGTTCCCATCTTGACTGCATACGAACCGAAGGCATCGTAGGCTAGATAGGAGGACAATTCCTCTCTCCACTCGTTCCACTTCTCTTGTTTAGGCGCTTTCTGTGTCGTGGTCAGCGCGATAACGCCGTCGCTGCTGTAAATATGCCGACCAAGCGCTTTACTAGCTGGTCGAAGCGGGACGTAGGTAACACCGTCCTTCTGGACAGGCAATGTGTTGACCGAGACTGCGGATTTGCTGCCGGAAGGGGTCGCGATACTGACCTTGCCTACCTCGAGCGAATACGTAATCTTCGCGTCGTCTCTTGATAACGTAAGAGTTCGGCCACTCTTATCGACAGCCAGCTCTGCGTCGAGCTTGTCTGCTAGGAAGCGGGCGGGTACAAGTGTCTCTCCCTTCTCTTGATAAGGCGCGGCTTTCGGCTCGGACTCCGCAAGCGGTACCAGGTAGCGGCCTACCCTTGCAGTGTTGCTGTACAGCATGAGAACAATGTCTTCCGAAGGCGGGCCGAAGGAGAAGGATAAGGAGCCTTCCTTGAGCTTAGAGAGAATAAAATTTTGAAAAGGAAATGCGCATAAAGCTAGCAATATAAGAAACAGCAGCCATCGATTCAGCTGCCTGACGATTCGCGGCAAAGTTCATACCCTCCTCAGACATACTCCCTCCTTATATCGGCAATGTACCGAGATTTCATTAGGTACTGAATTTTTTACCCCATTTATCCAATAAATGAACCTTTTATAGAAGATAGTTGTTAATCTAGTAGTACATGTTCAATGGGAGCAACAACTAGCGATGTGTGAGAAGGGTGGAGAACCTGTTGACGGACAGGGAATTTTTCGAACGATACAACAGAGATGTATACAGGACCTGCTACTATATGCTGCGCAATCCCTCAGACGCGGAAGACGTCTGCCAAGAGGTGTTTATGAAGGCGCTCACGTCAGGATGGGAGCAAGTGGAGTTTCTCAAGACGTGGCTTATGCGGATTACGGTCAATCATTGCCTGAATCACTTGCGCAGGAATAAGTCGAGATGGATGAAGGAGAAAGTGCTGCTCTTGTTCCAACGGGAGCAGGTGGAGCCTTCAGTCCTAACTGTAGTTGAACAAAAGGAATCGGAGGATGAATGGAAGCGGCGCCTCGCGAAGCTGCCTGACAAAATCCGCATTGTCATCACTCTGCGGTATACGAACGATTTGCCGCTTGCCGACATCGCGGAGATTCTGGATATTCCGGTGGGAACCGTGAAATCCCGGTTGAACCGAGGATTGAAGATGATGAGGGTCATATTGGACGAGCTGGACGATGATTTGAAGCTGTCAGAGGAGCAATCAGTCAAGCGGAACAGTAGCTTGGGGAGAAAGGATGGTGAGGAACTTGGAGAAAAAAACAAACGAAGTAACGAATCTTACTCAGCAGCTGGGCGATGAAGGCATCCACACCTACCCGGACTTCGAGGCGATGTGGATGCGGATTGAGGCGGCCAGAAATGAGCAGGGCGAACAAGGAGCGTCGGCCGCACCGTTACAGACGAAGCCGGTGTTCCGCGGGCGCAGGTTGGCTGTGATGTCAGTGGCTGTGTTTGTGCTGTTGGCTACTCCAGTGCTCGCTTATATTACCGGGAAGTGGGATTTTAATTATCATCTTAAAGGTGTGGAATCAGCGATCCAACAGGGATTCGGGCAGCCGATCAATAAGAAGGTTACGAATAGCGGCGTCACATTCGCCATCGATACAGCGGTGACCGACGATAATGGAACTACGCTGTTATACAGCTTGAATACAGGGGATAAGCAGGAGCGTAAATGGATGTTCGACCAATTTGAATTCAAAGACGATAAAGGAAATTCCATTGCGCGCATGGATCTTGTGCAGATGATGAAGAGGAAATGGGATAATGGCCTCTATTGGCATAACTGGGATGAAGAAAGCCGAACCTACAATGGCTTCCTCGATACGTCCTGGACGGTTCCCGGCAAGGAAGCGAATGTGCAATTGTCTGCGCGCGGGCTGCAGGCGTTCGACTATGTTCGTGTACCAATCGATTTGGATCCGCGCAAGGCAGAGGTACAGACTTTCCCGATTCATGATGGCGGGATCAAGGAATTAAGGGTGCAGTTCATGGATGGCGGTGAAGGGCAAGCAACCATCAAATACTCTGTGTCCTACACGGATGATTCGATTATCAACATCGTTGTTCCTCAAATTGTGGTGAAAAAGGAAGGGGAAATGGTAATTCGATCGGGTGATAAGGCGACTAGAATGATCCAGATTGAGGGACATCCAGAATGGGGTGTACAAGAAAGTTATAGCTCGGAAGAACTACTGAAGGGCGGCAATTCATTCGAATTTGTGTATGGCGTGAAGGGAAGCCATATCGAGGGAGAATGGGATATCGATATGTTCACATTGAACAAGGAGAAGGCGCTGCAGGCATCAGTAACCCGGGAATTAAATATTCCGCTCCACACGACGCAAGGAGATTCAATCCTCCGCAAGCTGATTATCAGGCCGACAGCGATAAAATTGGAGGTAGAGAATAAGAAAGTATTCGAGGAAATTCCATACCGAGAAGTTTCGTTGCTCGTGAACGGACGTAAGCTTGAGGGCTGGGAGATGATACTGGAATATGCCAATACTTCGCTCCATGGATATCGGCAAGCCTTCACGTTTCCGGCAAGGCCCGACCTGCGTTTGACCGCGGACACGCCGGTAGAGTTGTTGTTGGAACGTGAGATCGAGAAGATAAAGGACTATAAGAAGCCAATCAAGCTGACAGCTATTACAGATGAAAAGAAAGAAACGCTTGTGAACGTAGAGGGTTATCCGGTCAAAGTAACCTACTATACCAAAAACGGTGACCTGTATGTCGAGAACGAGAGCGAGAATCTAAAGTTCAGCGGCGTTTCTCAGACGTACATGAAACAGGGAGACGAGAGAATATTCGGGGAAGCCCTGTTTTTCAAATGGGAGGAGAACTGGCTCGATTGGGAGAAATCCAACAAGTACGTAAACGTGTATCGCGGATTTAAGGGACATGAAACAGAGATTTACTTGTTTGAGTTCTTCATTCGACATTGGGATCGGAATATGAAAATAAAGCTGCAATAGGATGAACGATGCTGTCCCCGTCAGGATATGACGCAAGGGCAGCATTTTTTTTGCATTCCTTCCAAATTAGTGAACCTAAATGAGGGCGGCTGTGTTAATTAGAATAGAGGCTTGCGCCTAAGGGATCCCATAAACGCTATCGTGCGGCCTGACTAACAACCAATATCGCTTGAATTTAGAGAGGAGAATAACCCATGAAAAATACGATGAAAGTAACAATCGCTACACTTTGCAGCATCCTGCTGCTAGGTTCCATGAGCACTGCTGTACAGGCAGCATCATCACAATCAACCAACAGCATTACGCTCAAGACGGCAGCAGCCAAAGCTCCAACTGATGCAGAGAAAAAGAAAATGTTCGAAGCGGAGAAGAAAAAGATATTTCAAATCAAAAAAATCCGGGGGATTTCTATGTTCTATATGTCAGTGATAAAAAACTGAATGGCGGAAGTGAGTTTTTATATTCTTCGGAGTTCCCCAAATTCACAAAATATGAAGACTACAAGAACTGGACAGCTAAATTGAAGGGAGCAGTTATTCAGGAGCCAGAAGGGATGCCAGAAGGATATAAATTCGTAAATGGAGTAATCCAAAATCCGTTTAAACAGTTCAATGCGCAAGTGAAGGCTGAAGCCAAAGGCAAAGTGGTGTATTCCAAAAAGATAGAATGGGATGAAGCCGGAATGATCAGGCTGGAATATGCCAATGGAAAAAACAAAATAGTGCTGAGTCTGTTTAAGTTAGAAGCTGGAGTGGAAAAGAAAGCTAAAGAAGGATTCCAGTATGAGTCCGCTGACGAGAAGGCCAAAGAAAATGCTAAACAGCCAAAGAATGAAATCCTTCCAGACATCAATAATTCACTGTCATGGACAGAAAAAGGAGTAAGCTGCACGATTTCCACAAATCCCGAGAATCCTTTGACGAAGGAAGAGATGATCAAGCTTGCGAAAACGATGATTAAAAAATAGTTCTGGAGAGGAGCATTACCCATGAAAAACACAAAGAAAGTAACAATCGCTACACTTTGCAGCATTCTGCTGCTAGGTTCCATGAGCGCTGCTGTACAGGCAGCATCATCGCAATCAAGCAATAGCATTGCGCTCAAAACGGCGGCTGGCAAAGCGCCGACTGATGCAGAGAAAAAGCAAATGATCGAAGCGGAGAAGGCAAGGATAGTAAAGCTCAAAAAAAATCCTGGTGATGTTTATCTCGTGTATGTCAGCGATAAGAAGCTGAATGGCGATAGTGAGTTTATGTATTATGTGGAGTTCCCAAAATTTACAAAATATGAAGACTACGAGAAATGGACTTCTAAATTGAAGGGAGCAATCGTGCAGGAGCCAGAAGGGATGCCAGAAGGATATACCTTTGTTAAAGGAGTAATCCAAAGTCCGTTCAGCAAAAAATTCGAGGCACAAGTGAAGGCTGAAGCCAAAGGCAAAGTAGTATATTCCAAAAAGATGGAATGGACGGAAGCGGGAGAGATCAAACTGGAGTACAAAAAGGAAAAGATAATATCATTCTCCACATGCAAACGGTTCATACCGAAGATAAGGAAGCTAAAGGATACACATACGAATCCGCCGCAGATAGCCAGCATACGGATCGAAATCAAGTTACCTGGTCGGAGAACGGAAAGATATTTTTCCTCTCTGTGAATCCCGAGAATCCATTGACGGAGGAAGATTTAATGAAGCTTGCGAAAACGATGATCAAGAAATGATAGGGATTAAGCCGACAGAAGCTGCAGGTACGGGTTGCCTGCGGCTTTGGATTCGAAGTAAAGGAGAATGATAGGCGAGATGCGATGGGGTTCGTGGTTGAAGCAAGGCACGATTCTGGTAAGCATTATGGCTCTGGTGAGCGGATGCTTCGGAACGAAGCCTGTGCTGGAGGAGCTTGGTAAGGATGGCCGCGGCAAATTAAAGGTACTTTACTCTAATGAGGGCGATTTCTTTCGAGACTACGGAAATGTATTCACGCTCAAATTTCCGAATATCGACATCGAAGTGGTCGAGACCAATGGATTATACCAGCAGATGCAAATCCAGAAAGGTGTTGATTATGGGACGCTATTAACGAAGCTGATCGATGAACAGCAGCCAGATGTGTTGACTCTATCAGCTCCAGAGTATGAAGAATACGCATTGGGCGGCAAATTATATAATCTAGATTCGATCATCAAGCAGGAGCAATTCGATCTGGAAGGGTTCATGCCAGGTTTGATTGATATGGTGAGAGAGCAGGGAGGAGGCGCACTATTTGGCCTGCCGCCGTTTTTCTATACGGATGTACTCTACTATAATGCCGATTTATTCAAAGCGAATGCGATAGATCTGCCCAAAGGCGGCATGACCTGGAAAGAACTGTTCGATCTGGCTGCGCGCTTCGAAGATGCGGGAATGCCGGGGCTATATGCTGGCTATGAGAACGCGGTTGGGATGCTGAAACGCATAGCGGACACATGGGGCCTGCAGGAATTCGATGCCAAGGGGGAGCATATTCTGCTCGAATCCGAGAGTTGGAAGCAGGCCTATCAAATGATGACGGATGCAATACGTACCCGCGCACTGCAGGTTCAGAAATCGGATGCGATGTTTCTTCCTTCGTCCAACAATCTCTTCCTGCAAGGCAACGCGGCCATGACCTTTGGCAGCTCAGGCTTTATTAGCGAGTTTAGCGATCCGCAGAACAAGAAGGCAAGCAAGATGGATTGGGGCATGGTTCCTGTCCCTATTGATCCCTCCCACCCAAATGAAACGACAAGTGCAAGGCTCTATGAGTATTTTGCCATTAACGAGCATTCGAGCAATAAGCGGGCCGCCTGGGAATTTGTAAAGTACGTCAACGGACCGGAGATGGCGAAGGCAAGCTCTGCTATATACTATAAGCTGCCGACGCGAACCGGATTCGTCAAGTCGATTCAGGGCAAGAGTACAGAAGCTTTCTATGCCTTGCAAATAAAAAATATGAAATACGAGTGGGCGATAAAGCGGGTTCCAAGTGACTTTAACATTGCATACTCTCCTTTGCGGGAGGAAGCATTGAAGGCCATCATTGACAAAGTGAAAACCGTGGATGAGGCTTTGGCAGAACTACAGCAGAAGGCGCAGGCAGCGCTTCAGAAGGTGCGCCAAGACAAAGTGAAATAAAAGAGAACGATGAATAGGCGTGTAAAGGAGAAGTGAAGTGGAGAAATGAGGCGAACCGGAAAACGAAAGGCGGCTGTACTGATTCTGCTCAGCATCGTCCTGGTCATAAGCGGATGCTTCGGGAATAAGTCCGTACCAGATGGGCTTGGCGGTGAAGGCAACGGGAAGCTGAAGGTGTATTATCCCTATGTGGAGGACTTCCATAACAAGTACGGCCAGTTATTTACCAGTCAGTACCCGGACATTGAAATCGAGATCATCAAGTCGGGGAATGAAGGAGAAGACGCATCGGACAAATTAAGCCCACAGGAAAAGTTGCAGCGCATGATGGAGCAGCAGAAGCCGGACGTCCTTGTTCTCAATCTGGATGAGTACGAGCATTTATCCAGCGTGGGCAAGCTGTATGATTTGGAATCGGTGATCAAACAGGATCAATTTGACTTGGACGGTTTTGCGCCCGGTTTGATCGACATGCTGCGCGAGAAGGGTAACGGTTCTCTACTTGGGCTTGCTCCCACGATCTGGGCTCGGTATTTATACTACAATGCGGATATGTTCCAGGAGAAACGTATTGATCTGCCGGTGAACAAAATGCAGTGGAAGGATCTCTTTGAATTGTCTGCAAGATTCCATAACGGCAGGACGGATGAAGATGCTTCCTATGGATTGATCAATAATCAAGCTTCTGATGTATTGCGGGAAGTCGCGGATACGATGGATTTGCAGCTGTTCGATACGGAAGGCAAGAAGGTGCTGCTGCAGTCCGAAGGCTGGAAGCAAGCATTTCAGTTAACGGTCGATGCGATCCGGAAAAAGGCGGTATCCGTTCGTTCGCCGGAGCAGAGCGGCGATCCGGGATCGCGTTATATATTAGCCATGAACAAATTCGTTAACGGGGAATCCCCGATGATTCTCAATGATTCGTCCTTTGCAGCACACATTGGCGGGTCTTCTTCCAAGATAAATTGGGGCATGGTAACCGTCCCTATCAATCCGGCGCACGCAGATGAGTCCGACAGAATCTCTGCCACGCAAATATTCGCCATTGCCGCCGATTCGGCAAATAAACATGATGCTTGGGAGCTCGTCAAGTTCATGAACGGCACAGGGATGGCGAAGATCATATCCCGTTCAGGAAGAAGTGATTTACCAGCGCGGACGGGATATATCCCGAGAAGCTTGGAAAGAGGCGCTGAATCCATTTATATGCTGAAGCCATCGAAGCATCATACGAACGAGCAGTGGAAGAAGAACATTCCAGACAGCTTCTATCAGGTATATGAGCCGCTGCTGAATGAAGCGCTGCATGCTGTAGCCGGAGATAAGATGACATTGGAACAGGCGATTGCGGATCTGGAGCAGCAGGCGCAAGCGAAGCTGGATCTTGCCCGCAAGGACAAATAAAGCAGAAATAGCCATAGTCCGTTCTCCACGGCTATGGCTGTTTGATTGAATGGATAGATTATTCTTGTTTTACTTATTCAGCATATGGAATACTTGCTCGACGTCCTTGTCTCCACGACCGGAGATGTTGACGATGATGATCTGCTCTTCTCCAAGCATTGGAGCGAGCTTCAAGGTATGAGCAATCGCGTGTGCGCTCTCAAGTGCAGGAATAATGCCTTCTGTCTTCGACAGCACTTGGAAGGCTTCAAGCACTTCTTCATTCGTTACCGTCACATATTCCGCGCGGCCGGACTCTTTCAAGTGGCTGTGCTCCGGTCCGATACCCGGGTAGTCCAAGCCTGCTGCGATGGAGTAAGTTGGAGCAGGATTTCCTTCCTCGTCTAACAAGACAAGACATTTGAAGCCATGCAGTACACCAGGCACACCCTTTGTTAAGGTTGGCGCTTGATCCGGCTCGACGCCGATAAGACGTACAGATCGCTCCTCAATATAATGGGCGAAAGCGCCGATTGCATTACTGCCGCCACCAACACAGGCGATAACGGCATTAGGGAGACGGCCTTCTTTCTCCACAATTTGACGCTTCGATTCTTCGCTAATAATCGATTGGAAATGCTTCACGATAGACGGGAATGGGTGTGGACCGACAGCAGAACCTAACAGATAGAACGTAGACGCATAGTTTTCCACCAGATCATCCAGTGCTACGTCCACCGCATCTTTCAGACGTCCTTGGCCCTTCGAGACCGACACGACCTTGGCTCCAAGCAGTTCCATACGGAATACATTCAGTGCCTGACGGCGAATGTCTTCTACTCCCATGTAAATGATGCACTCCATGCCGAACATGGCACATACCGTTGCTGTTGCAACACCGTGCTGGCCTGCCCCTGTTTCCGCGATGATGCGGTGTGCGCCCATGCGCTTAGCGAGCAGAATCTGCCCAAGAACGTTGTTGATTTTATGAGAACCGGTGTGATTCAAATCCTCGCGCTTCAAATAAATCTTGGCGCCGCCAAGCTTCTCTGTCAGATGCTTCGCATAGGTGAGCGGATTGTCACGACCTACGTATTCGCGTGCGTACATATTGTATTCTTGGATAAATTCCGGATCGTCCTTGTACTTGTAGAAAGCTTCTGCGAGACGCTCCAATACCCCTTGCAATTGGGGCGGTACATAGCTTCCTCCGAACTGCCCGAACCTGCCTTGCTCTGTCGATACGGTCATGTGAATACCCCCTCGGTTCCAATGATTAGCAATAATTTGTCCATATTTTAGCGCACTATCGGGTTAAAGTCTAACATTATTTCTGGTGCATCAGCTTCTTATAGAGATGAAAAAGGGTATAAAGTTCAGGAGGTGTGTCCGAATCTTAGATGATATGCGACATATGATTGGAACATGAATGACCTAATGATATAATCAATATGATGAAAACGTTGTCTTTCGATTTGCGTTTTCGATTTACGTAAGCGCGATCATAAGTTGGCATATGGGGGATCTCCTCTGAACGAGACAGATAAAGTCAGGCTTGAGAAGGTGAGGGAGAAACATGAAATTGTTAGGCGCTATTGAAGGTGGAGGCACGAAGTTTGTCGTTGCTGTCGGTACCGAAGATGGACAAATTCAGCAAATCGAATCGTTCCCGACGACGACACCGGAAGAGACAATGGATCGTACGGTTGCGTTCTTTAAAGATAAAGGGGTTAGCAGTATTGGCTTCGGTTCCTTTGGACCGGTTGATTTGAATCCGAACAGTCCCACATACGGACATATTGCAAAGACACCTAAGCCGCATTGGAGCGGATATGATGTAGTCGGACATTTGAAGCGTCATCTTAATGTCCCTGTCGGCTTCGACACGGATGTAAACGGAGCGGCACTCGGTGAAGCAACATTCGGCGCGGCTAAAGGATTGAACAGCTGCT
>NZ_JMDX01000127.1:0-17039 GCF_000935845.1 Paenibacillus sp. E194 | reverse complement strand
GAGATTAGCTTGACGCCTAAGGAATATGAACTGCTGCAGTATTTGGCGGTATCTCGGACAAGGTGTTCTCAAGAGAAGAGCTGCTGAAGGATGTATGGAATTACGAGTTCTTTGGAGACCTTCGTACTGTAGACACGCATGTGAAGCGCCTGCGTGAGAAGTTGAATAAGGTTTCGCCAGAAGCAGCTACTATGATCACTACGGTATGGGGTGTCGGCTACAAGCTCGAGGTGCCAAAATAACGTGAAATTTTGGCGAAGCATTGTCGGCAAGTTGTGGATGACCATTATTGGTCTAGTTGCTTTCGTACTAATCATTTTAGGTCTGTATTTACTGCATTACATTGACAGCAATTTCGCGCATCCGAACGATATCAAGCAGTTGTTCGTATATACAGGAATTATTGGATTTTCACTTACGACCTTCTTTGCGTTCTTCTTATTTACGAAGATTACGCAACCGCTTCGTAAGCTGAAGCAAGCGGCCGATACGATTCGTCAAGGCGATTACTCCACACGAGTAACACTTCGTTCCTCTGATGAAATCGGGGAGTTGTCCCAGACGTTTAATCATATGGCGGAGGAACTGAACTCCACCATTTTGGATTTGCAGCATGAGAAGGAGCATCTAGCGAGTATTTTGCGCAGTATGACGGATGCTGTTATTACCTTTGATGCATCGGGACAGGTGCTGCTCGCGAACCCGCATGGTGAAACAGTCATGAGCCGCTGGAATGGGATGGATTGGGCGATCGACGAAGATATGACAGGTGCATCCGGAGTGCCGGAGCCGTTAAGACCCATTTTTCATACCGTAATTTCTGAAGCTCGGGAGGTTACGACCCGTGTACATGTGAAGCAGCAGGTATGGTCTGTTGTGATGGGGCCTCTGCATGCAGACAGCCGCGTACGCGGTGCCGTAGCCGTATTGCGGGATGTGACCGAAGAAGTGCAGCTGGAGAAGCTGCGCAAAGACTTCGTCGCGAATGTATCGCACGAGATTCGCACGCCACTGTCCATGCTTCAAGGATATAGTGAGGCATTATTGGATGATATAGCTGCTTCGCCAGAGGAACGCAGAGAGCTTGTTCAGGTTATTCATGACGAGTCCTTGCGTATGGGAAGGCTGGTGAAGGATCTGCTCGATCTAGCTCGCATGGAGGCGGGCCATCTGCTGATGCACAGAGCAGAGACGGATGTTCACGAACTTGCATCCCGAGTCTATCGGAAATTCACAGTACTGGCGAAGGAACGTAATATACCGATTGAAATGAAACTTCATGCGATGGATCCAATTCTTCCTGAAGCGGATGAAGATCGGTTAGAGCAAGTGCTGACGAATCTGCTGGACAATGCACTACGCCACTCCTCTGAAGGACAACCGATTCATATTCGGACGGAACGTACGGACAATGAGTGGTTGTGGATTCACATTGAGGATCATGGTCAGGGTATTCCGTCAGAGGATGTCCCGTATGTGTTCGAACGATTCTATAAGGCTGATAAGGCACGCAAGCGCGGCCCTTCAGGCGGCACAGGACTTGGTCTAGCGATTGTCAAAAATATTATCGAAGCACATCAGGGTCATATCAGAGTGGACAGCATATTAGGGAAGGGAACTACATTCTCCATTGCTCTACCCGTACAGCCAACACAAACCAGTATATGACACAAATCACCCTATTGCGCAGTTCGTCTGCAATAGGGTGTTTTTTTGTAGAATGACGATTGGAATATGTGTCAGACGAGGGCACAATTTTCCGATTAATCTTGATGCTCGTGGAACAGTTTACACTACTCCACGAGCTGATGAAGGATAAGTTCGGTTTACAGCACAATTTCTTTGGCTTTTTTAATGTCTGCAGATTCTTTCAGTTTTGCGATTACCTCTTTTGGAATGGCTTTGTCGACGGAAAGCACCATGATGGCGGAACCTCCGACAATTTTCCGACCAACTTGCATGGTCGCGATGTTAACACCATTTGATCCGAGTAGTGTACCGACAATGCCAATTACGCCAGGCTTATCATCATGCGAAATTAATAGCAGATGTCCTTCTGGCGAGAGGTCTACAGGGTACTTGTCAATTTGTACGATACGCTCACCATATCCGTTCAACAATGTACCAGCTACGAGTCGTTCTTCTGTGTTCGTCTTCAAAGTTACGGACAATAGATTTGTAAATCCTTTGGCGACGTGGGATTGCTGAACGATAATATGAATGTCACGCGTTTTGGCAAGGTGAACAGAGTTGACGATGTTTACATCAGAGCCAAAATGCTGGGTGAGAACACCTTTCACGATATGTCTCGTAATGGTTTGCGTATCGACCTCAGCCAGATCACCAGAGTAGTTTACAAGGATTTCAAGAATTGGACTCTTCGTCATCTGTGAAGCGAACTGCCCCAGCTTCTCCGCAAGCGTGAAGTAAGGCTGGATTTTATTCAATACAGCCGGCGCAACCGGCGGCATGTTAACCGCATTCTTGAACGGTTCATTGCGTAGAATATGCAGCACCTGCTCCGAAACATCGACAGCCACGTTTTCTTGCGCCTCAACAGTGGATGCGCCAAGGTGAGGTGTGACGATAATCTTCGGATGACTCAAGAATGGGTGATCCGGTTGTGGAGGTTCAACCTCGAATACATCGAATGCGGCTCCTGCCACAATGCCTTCATCGATTGCCTCAACAAGTGCCATTTCATCGATAATTCCACCGCGAGCGCAGTTAATAATGCGCATACCGCGTTTCATGACCTCGAATTGAGGACGAGCAATCATATGCTTCGTCTCAGGTGTCAATGGTGTATGAACCGTCAGGAAATCGGCTGCGCGAATAATCTCATCAACTGTGCCAAGCTTAACCCCTAATTTTTCAGCACGCTCTTCTGTCATGAATGGATCATATCCGATGATGTCCATGCCAAATGCCTTTGCTCTCTTGGCAACCTCGCTGCCGATACGACCCATACCAAGAACACCAAGGGTTTTGTTCATTAGCTCGACACCAAGGAAAGTCTTGCGATCCCATACTCCATTGATTGTCTTTGCGTAAGCCTGAGGGATATGACGGGATAATGCCATCATCATGGCAAAAGCGTGCTCACAAGTTGTAATCGTATTGCCGTCAGGAGCGTTGATTACGATAATTCCGTGCTGTGTGGCTGCTTGCAGATCAATGTTGTCTACACCGACTCCCGCACGGCCTACGACTTTAAGCTTCTTACCTGCTTCCATGACGCGTGCTGTAACGCGAGTCTGACTACGAACGAGCAGGGCATCATAATCTGCGATAATGGCAACCAGCTCATCCTCCGACAACCCCGTTTGCTTCACAACTGTAATATCCTCTGCATCAACAAGCTTCTGAATCCCGAAATCGCTAATCGGGTCTGATACTAATACTTTGAACATGGTATTCTCCCTCCTGAGCATAGCTATATATTGTATTAGAAACGGCAATGCCGTTATCTTGCTGTTGAAATGAGGCCTTGGTTATGTATCCAGAATACAGCAAAAAACTCCCGTCCACATACTACGACCGTAGTAAGGGACGAGAGTTCCATCTTCGTGGTGCCACCCTAATTCGCTGCTTATTCGCACAAGCAGCCTTACGCGTCTATGCTAGACGCCGAACGTTAACGGGTTCGATTCGGTTACGCCTACTGCCATCAGGGTTCGACGCAACAACTCCGGAACGCTGGAACAAGTCAATCCGCCACCGATTCGCACCGACCATCGGCTCTCTGCAGGCTTCATTGAATGTTCGTTTCCTTCACCGTTTGACTCATGAAATTTTACTTAATGTACCATGCAAATGTTAGGGTGTCAATAGATTTTTATACGAACATAACTGTAGAATTTTTGTAAATTGTACGGATTATGATGATTTATCGGATTCTTTAAGAATATGTTTTATGCAGGCGTCTATTGCGATTTGGGAAGAATGGATCAGTTCTTCGTTTCCAGACTTTGTTCGGATTTTTAATGCTTTTTCAAACCAGGGGAGAGCTGATTCGTACTTGTATTGGTCATATTGATTTTTACCATAATGTTGATAGAGAAAGTCAAGCAAATCGAAATGTTGATCGTTCGAAATCGCATGGTTCAATAGATCGTCGAATATGCAGTTCGATGTGTGGAAGTCACGCTTCCATTGATAGGTATGAGCGAGACGGAGCTTATTGATCCACACCTGCTTAGCATTGTTCTTCGCAGAATGAATGGAGATTGCGGAAGTTAAGTACGTAATGCTGTCCGTGTAATTGCCGACAATTCGGCTGTAAACACCCAGCATTCCGTATTGTCTTCCTAATTCCTCTTGACTCTGCTGATCAGATTGGGTCTGTTCTTTTATATAAGCAATGGCATTACACATATCAGAGAGGGAGTGCGGAACCTCCCTCAGATCGTCATCGAAATAGAAGGTGCAATTGAAAGGTATAGTTGCAGGCAAAAAATCAATCTCCTTTCGCGTGAAGTGCATTTATTTTACAAAGAAGTGTCGTATCAGGCAATACAATCGTAGATTTTGCAAATTCCTCAACTTGAATGAACCATCTTCAATCTGATATGATGCATCTATTGAGGGAAATAATATGGATTGCTAACTCGTTAGGCAGGGATGTAATGAAACAGAAATGGAAAGATTTCAAATCTCGACAAGTAGACATACAACAGTTAGATGATAAGGTGCTCCTTCTTAATTTGTATTTAACACAGGGAATCACACTGATTCTCGGTTTGGTGTGGATATGGCTTCAAGGCAGAAATCCATTCTTATTGCTAACTATACAGACATCGAATCTGTCATGGCTATTGCTTGGAGCGGGATTGGCTGCTCTTGTTATTGTTGTGGACATTGCGGTTTCTAGATTTGTTCCTGATGATATGACGGATGACGGTGGGGTGAATGAAAAGCTCTTCCGCAATCGTCCAATATGGCATATATTTGCTATCTCGTTTATCGTTGGCGTATGTGAGGAAATGCTCTTTCGCGGGGCAATACAGCACGCATTTGGGGCATATTGGACGAGTATTATTTTCGCAGCTATCCATGTACGGTATTTGCGCCATTGGTTACCAACTGGAATGGTGTTTCTAATTAGCTTTGCTTTGGGTACTATTTATGAGTGGACAGGAACCCTATGGGCTCCTATACTAGCACATTTTATCATTGATCTCATTATGGGACTCATTATACGATTTCGGAGGGAAGTATGAGCGAGAATCACCCACACCCTTTATTTCGAGGGTTCTCTCGCAAGCAAGAGCCAGACCTACATAGCCCGGCACTAGATGCTTTACGTTCATTGAGAGAAAATTCATCGAAGAAAGACACACATACGGAGCAACAAGACAGCAACCATGCGATATCGGATGAACAGCTGCTTCATCTTGCAGAGAATATCTCCGCATCAGATGAGGATATGGATGATCGTTCATTGCCGTCACGCAAGAAGTTATTTCCGTCAAGTTATGTTAGACTGACAAAATGGTTTTATAATTTTCTATTTTTATTATTTGTTGGATTGTTAATTGGACTACTATTTTGGGGTCGTCATAAGCTGGGGCTGGAGGGGTAATCGATGATGGTTGCTTTTACTGTCATTGCAGGCTTGCTGGCAGCAGCCGGAGTGCTTGTTGTTTATATGTTATGGGAAGCACGGGGGTTTACAATTACAGAAGAAGAAGTGGTGCTGAAGCGGTTGCCGTCGACATTCGACGGGGTCCGCTTGTTTTTTATAAGTGACTTTCATCGAAGGCAATTGACTGACAGACATATTGAGCAGATTTTGGGTCATCGACAGGCTTCTTTGTTTCTGGTCGGAGGGGATATGACTGAACAAGGTGCTCATCTGGAATCCAGTGTGGAGAATATAGCGAAGCTGCGCCAATTAGGGCCTGTGACGGCTGTACATGGCAATCATGATTATAAGGCCAATGTTCGGGAGTTTGATGATAAGCTGAATCAGCTAGGTGTTAAGGTGCTAGACAATGAAGCAATGCGGTTGGAACAGAATGGTCAATTTATATGGCTTGTTGGCTGGGATGACTATAGCTCGAAGCGAACGAATGTGAAGCTTGCTATGAGTGAGCCTGAACAAGAGCCTAGCTGCACCCTTGTTCTAACACATGATCCGCTGTCCTTGCGCAAGGCTGAGCTGCAAGGGATTGATCTCGTATTGTCAGGGCATACGCACGGAGGGCAAATTTACCTTCCCGGATATGGGCCGCTTCGAACCTCAAAGTTTTACCGCAAATATCTATGTGGCTGGCATACTTTTCTTGGGCAAGGTTCAACAACATTGTTTATTACGAAGGGATTCGGCACTTCGCATGTTCCTTTTCGTTTATTATGTAAGCCTGAGGCACATTTTATTACGCTTCGTTCGGGCATTGATGGCCGGATTTCCTGATTTTTTACCGGATGGTTCGATACAGTTGCGCTCACACTACAATTGATCCTAACGAATTGAAGGAGGGAACAACAGTGAAAGTGACATCGTTCATTTCTGGTGCAGCCATTGGCATTCTGGCTGGTATGTACTTGGCTGACAGACGTTCGCTGGCTAATTTGCAATCCAAATTGCATGTTGCAGGCAATGTCGTCCAGGATGTGGTTGGCAAAGCGAAGGATAAGGTTATGGATGTGACGACGTCCAATATGCCGGATATTGTTTCCTTGCTTGACATGAAGAAGTTGTCCAAAGAGGCATCTAAGTCAGACTCATTCAGCTTGGATCGTGTTAAGGAACTGATTGAGCGCGATCCAGAAGTGAAGAGCAAGGTGGATGCGATTTTGCGTGAAAATGGGCTGGCTCCGACGCCATCCGATTTGTCAGCAGTGAAAACAGAAACGTCTACTACAACAGTATCTAGCGTTTCCAAGACACAAGCTGCTCCTCGCAGCAAGCCGTTTGAAGAACAGCAGTCCACTCATTGAGCCCTGAGGAAATTGTATCCAAGAAGCTGCCGAATTTGTTCGGCAGCTTCTTCAATGTTTGGTACATTTACTCTCTGACAACTATTTTATGTAGTGCAAATCCATACAAGAAATGATAACATGAATTACATAGAACCATTTTCAGCACATATTATATGTTGCTTCATAATCTGTTATAACCGAAGTTGCAAAGGAGGGTCCTGTCATGAAGATCGAACGTATCAGTCAAGACAAGATTCGAATTTTCCTTACGTTCGACGATTTGTCTGAGCGCGGGATCAAACGCGACGATCTGTGGCGGGAAATGTCTAAGCTGCAGGAACTGTTCGCGGAAATGATGGATCAGGCGTATACCGAACTCGGATTTGATGCGACGGGACCATTAGCCGTAGAAGTATTCGCAATGCCTGCACAAGGTATGGTAGTTATCGTAACGCGAACGCAGTGGAACCATGCTTCAGGTCATGGTGACGGCATTGAGGATGATGAGTTGGATGATGTATATGAAATGGAAGTAACGCTTGAGGAGAGCGATACGATCGTATTCGCATTTCGAGATTTTGAAGACTTCATCGAGGCGGCACATACGGTTCATGGCAATTTTACCGTACCAGGTGCGCTCTACCAATATAATGGACAGTGGATTTTCCATGCGGAGCCGGAAAATACGGATCCTCAGCGATTGCAAGCCTTCATTGCAATCATGGCTGAGTATGGAGAAGCGGCGTCAGTGACGACAGCTGTTCTGGAGGAGTATGGGAAGTGTATCATTGCAGAGGATGCCATCGACGTTACTTGTACACATTTCAGTCCGCGTCGCGCGTAGGACAGTTTAATATGCGTCCGTGAACAGGGGGGCTTGTGATTTTTCATGGCAAGTGAAAAATTCGGGCTCCCTGTTTCGTGTTTTTTCAGCAGATGGCTACGTCAACCAATATATGCATTTTTCAATGATTTGGACACTGCCCGTTTCAGTATCTTCATTTGAAACCATCATTTATTCCTAGCATTCGACAGGGTAAGCGTACTTTGTAAACGTATGGTATACTTACTGTTATCCAAATGATCATTATTTTTATGTATAGGTCGCCAAAGGAGGATGGGAAGGTGACTTTGCTAACTGCTATCGGCATGCTAGTCGCAGACACTTCTCAGATGGCGGCACAAACTGGTGAAGCTTCGACGCCTATATTGCCTTTGCTTACAGCAGCAATCGCTCCAGGTATCGCATTGCTGGCGTATTTCTATCTGAAGGATCGATATGACTATGAACCGATTCATATGGTCATTCGTGTCTTTCTACTGGGGTTTCTTATTGTATTCCCAATCATGATTATTCAGCATGGCCTTGTGTTGTGGTGGGGAAACAATCCGTATGTGTATTCCTTTCTAATTTCGTCCGGTGTTGAGGAATTTGTCAAATGGTTCGTGCTGTACCACATGATCTACAATCATGTAGAGTTCGATGAACACTATGATGGGATTTTGTATGCAGTTGCGGTGTCGCTCGGATTTGCTACCATAGAGAATGTCATGTATGCATGGCTCAATCAGACGTCATTCTCTCAAATGCTCGTGCGTGCCTTGCTACCTGTATCAGGACATGCCTTATTTGGTGTCATCATGGGCTATTACATGGGAAAGGCAAAATTTCTTGGCGGACGTTCACGAAAATATTTAATGTACTCGATTGGGTTACCGTTGTTTTGGCATGGAGCATATGATCTTATCCTAATGATGTCCACCCGTTACTGGCTGTGGTTCATCGTGCCGCTGATGCTGTTTCTCTGGTATTACGGCATGGGGAAAGTGCGTCGTGCCAATGCCCGATCTCCGCTCCGATTAATGAATCCGGAAGATGAGGTTAATATGGAGCAATAATGGGAATGCTATTATTTACATGCTCAAGTTGTGCACCGCACGAACGGGCGCAGTACATGGTAGCAAGGAGGGCTCATGTGAGGGTGAAGGTAACCATTCGCTGCCAATGCTGCGGCGAAAAATTCATTCTACGTGGCAAACGGGAAAAGGGTCGAATTGAAACGGGCTTCAAACAATGCATCTGTGATAATCGAGATGCGTTTCATATTGATGAAGAGCCAATATAAGTATCGTAATAAGAGCGCAATAATGGGAATCGATGCATAAACCTCCCTGATATCCAGCAAACTAACATCACTATGATGTATAAGTAGCTGTGAAGGGAGACGTTTGTACCATGTATAAACGATTAAGTGCAGTGATGTTTCCGATTTTTGCGCTCTTATTTATTGGAGCGATTGTATGGGGATATCAAGAGCATCAAGAGAAGAACTCTATATTGATTAAGGCAGAGAACCAATATCAGCGTGCCTTTCATGATTTGACGTATCATGTTGATAAACTGCATTCTGAATTGGGACAAACACTTGCAGTTAACTCCAAATCGCAAGCGATGCACCGCAAAGGTCTTGTGAATGTATGGAGAATTACGAGCCAGGCGCAAAATGAAATTAATCAGCTGCCGTTGACGCTGCTGCCATTTAACAAGACAGAAGACTTCTTATCACGGATCTCAAACTTCTCATATCGAGCAGCCGTAAGAGATATGACGAAACAGCCGCTTAGTGATGATGAAGTAAAAATTCTAAAGACGCTGCACCAGAATGCTGCTCAAATCTCACAAGACTTGCAGCAGGTTCAGAATAAAGTTATCAGTCAAAGCTTGCGCTGGATGGATGTTGAGACGGCAATGGCTTCCGAGCAGAAGACGATGGACAATACAATTATCGACGGCTTCAAAACGGTGGACAAAAAGGTTAGCGAATACCCAGAGTTGAACTGGGGACCTTCCATATCGAGCGTGTATACGAAGCGCTCCGTGAAGATGCTGAAGGGAAATCCACTATCAGAGCAGCAAATTAAAGTAAAAGCAGAGAAATTCCTAATCAAGAAGCCGAATGAACCTGTTCAAGTTAGAAGAAACGGCAAAGGTACCGAATATGAATCGTTTACCGTGTTCACGAAATATAAGAACGATGGCAGTGCCCTCACGATGGACTACACGAAACAAGGCTTCCTGATGTCATATATGGACACGCGTCCCGTTGGCAAGAAAAAGCTGACAATGGTGCAAGCCGAAGAGTCAGCGAAACGATTCCTGAAGAAGAATGACTATCCTGACATGGCTGCAGTTCGATATGATGAGTACAACAATACAGGCAGTCTTACACTAGTTCCGGTTGCAGATGGCGTATATCTATATCCGCAGCAGGTGACAGCTCGCGTAGCATTGGACAATGGCGAAGTTACCGGATTGCAGGCAGCTGATTTCGTCTATGAAGGCAAGGAGCGCAAGGTCGGCAAGCCGAAGTTGGGCAAAAAAGAGGCACAAGCAATGCTGAATCCTGACATGGACGTTATGTATGACCGCATGTCGCTTATTAAAAATGATCTGTCTGAAGAAGTGCTCTGTTATGAGTTTGGAGGCAAAATTAATGGCGGTGCTTACCGCGTGTACATTAATGCCGACAATGGAACAGAAGAACAAATTGAAGAGATGAAGCTTCTCAAATCATAAAAAATGGCTAAGTAAAGGTTCCAATTCCTGGCAAGGAAATTGGAACCTTTTTCTTTTTGGCATATCAGTAACATGGTATAATCTCCATGGAGGGGAAGCATATGTTACCGAATGTCAGTGACACCTTGTACGTGCAGCCGGTTCGGGAAGAAGCGGACGAGCTTGCTTATAAGGCGAGAGTAACGGAGATAAATGAACAGCTAATCTGGATGGAGATCCCGCTGTCGGAAAAGACGGGGAAATACGGCTTATTCTCCAATGGAGAGGAGCTAAATGTCTACTTCTCGCAATCAGATGGGGTGAAGTGGCATTTTCGCACACAGGTAATGGGTAGGCGCAATGAAACCATTCCGATGATGTCAATTCGGAAGCCGGAGCCCCATTGGGTGTCACAAATGCAGAGACGCAACTATTTGCGTGTACAAGCGTCGTTGGAGATGGCGATCAGAACGTTGGATGGTGTAAAATTTCTAGTATTGACAGAGGACATTAGCGGCGGTGGCCTCTCTTTTGTTACTGTGTCCAAATGGGGGCTGCGTGAATCACAAATCATCCAAAGCTGGGTTGCAGTACCGTTCCGCAGCGGTGCTATCGAGCATGTTTCCTTTACCGGGCAGATTGTTCGTGTTCAGCCTCTCGATGATGAACGCCAGTTAATTATGCTTAAGTTTGACCAGATTGCGGATGTGGAACAGCAGAAACTGATTCGATATTGCTTTGAACGGCAGTTGGATTTACGGAAATAACATACATACGTGTTGAAACTGTGCATAGCTTGATTGCAGGGTTGCCATACTACTTCCAAAACGAAGGGGTGGCTTCTTATGCACAGTCGATTGAAGAAGAAACCAAACCGTAAAATAGCATGGCGCACTTATTCAAAATATATCACACATCCCGAGCTATGCGGCTTATTCTCGAAATGGCTAGTTCGCTCGTTATTATGGTTCGTACTCTGTGTTGTAGCCGCCCAATGCTTGCTACTTGTTGGTGCGTTTCGACCGTGGGTGTCGCCTGTGGATAGGCTGGAAGGGGTTCCTTTTCATCCTCATTTTGAGGAAGAGAATCTATCATTCGATAGAGGCTTGCAGAAGAGGTGATGGCGATTCCCTTTTTGCATCCCTATTCTATGTGTGGTATAATTTTCACGTCGCAGGCAACGCCTGCTTTTTTCTTGAATGGTGCATGAAATGTTTTTCTACGAAGGGAGTCAGCCCCGTTGACACAGTCAGATCACAGCAGTCATCACATAAATATTGCCATCGACGGGCCTGCGGGAGCTGGTAAGAGTACGGTTGCACGCCTAGTTGCGCAAGAGCTTGGGTATGTATACATAGATACCGGTGCGATGTACCGGGCGATATCTCTTCACATGTCACAAGCGGGCATTCAACCCGATGAGGCAGCAGCACTCTCTAATGAGCTGAAACGAGTCACCTTGGAACTGAAGCCGGAAGGCGAGCGGCAATTCGTTATCTTGAATGGTGAGGATGTTACGGATGCAATTCGTACATCTGAGATCAGCCGCTTGGCATCTGATTATGCCAAATCCCAAGTCGTTCGTGAGCAGTTGGTACATATGCAGCGTCAAATGGCAACACGCAAAGGTGTAGTTATGGATGGACGAGACATCGGTACACATGTACTTCCTGATGCAGAATTGAAGTGGTTCATCACAGCCTCTGTGGAGGAACGAGCCCGCAGACGTTATGCAGAATGGAAGGACAAGGAGAACGCTTCTCTTGAGACGTTTATCCAAGAGATTGCGGATCGGGATCGGCAGGATGAGACGCGTGAGGTATCTCCGCTTCGTCAAGCTGAAGATGCCGTTCTGCTTGATACGACAGAAATGGCAATTGCTGATGTTGTTTCGACGATCGTTGAGCGTGCTAATTTACAAAAGAGTTGGTGAGCTGTAACAATTATGTTCTATACGTTTGCAAGAGCACTGCTTCGAGTATTATATCGGTTCTTGTTCCGGCTTGAAGCGAAGAGGAAGGATTACGTTCCTAAAGAGGGCGGTGTAGTCCTCTGCTCCAATCATATAAGCTTATTAGACCCTCCAGCAATCGGGATTATGTTGGATCGTAAGGTTCGTTTTATGGCGAAGGCTGAACTATTCGACGTCCCAGTGTTGGGTAAGATTATAAACGGTCTCGGAGCCTTTCCGGTTAAGCGCGGCGGAGTGGGCAAAGAAACCATTCGAACTGCTTTTAACCTGCTTCGTGATGGAGACATCATGGGGATCTTCCCGGAAGGCACACGTAATACAGATGGTGCTGTCGCAGCGAAGAAAGGTGCAGCGATGATTGCCTTGAAGAGCGGGGCTGCCGTTGTTCCTGTTGCCGTAATTGGGGAATATAAGCTGTTCCGTAAGACGAAGGTCGTATATGGCCCGCCGATTGACATGTCTGACTTATTGGAGCATGGAAGCGGTGCGCTCGAGCTAGCGACTGAACGCATTATGGAGCATATCCATCGCATCATACTTGAGGAAAAGGCTGCATCGTAATTCATGCATGTTTTTGCTTCGATGGTATGATACTACAGGTATTATTTTTCTGGTATGCAGTGACCAATAGTTGGTAAGGAACTCCGCTTCATTCGTGGAGCGGGTTTTGAATAAATGGGGTTCAATCGAGGAGGTATTTCACATGTCTGAAGAAACAAAAGTTAACGAAACTGCCGAAACGGCAAGCCAAGAAGCGTTTGAGAACATCGTTTCCTTGAAGAAAGGTGACACCGTAAAAGGCACAATCGTCAAAATCGATGACAATCAAGCAGTAGTAAGCATTGGCTATAAATACGATGGCATCATTCCTGTGCGCGAGCTAACTGCGGTATCGGTTGACAATGCTGCAGATGTGGTTGAAGTGGGCCAAGAAGTTGAATGCAAGGTTGTTAGCATTGACGATGAGAAGGAACGTCTTGTTCTGTCCAAGCGTCAAGTTGACAGCGAACAGGCTTGGGACGACATGCAGAAGCACTTTGAAGCACAGGATGTGTTCGAAGTAACAGTCGCTGATGTTGTAAAAGGCGGCGTTGTAGCTGATGTTGGCGTTCGTGCATTCATCCCTGCGTCCATGGTTGAACGTCATTTCGTTGAAGATTTCAGCGAATACAAAGGCCGTACGCTCCGCGTGAAAGTAAAAGAAATTGACCGCGAGAACAACAAGCTTATCTTCTCCCAAAAGGATGTATTGGAAGCGGAATTTGAAGCTAACAAAATTCGCGTTATGGAAGGCTTGACTGAAGGCCAAGAGCTCGAAGGGACAGTTCAACGCTTAACTCAATTTGGTGCATTCGTTGATGTTGGCGGCGTTGATGGACTTGTTCACGTGTCTGAATTGGCATGGAGCCATGTTGAGAAACCTTCTGATGTTGTATCCGAAGGTCAAAAGGTAAAAGTAAAAGTACTGAAGGTTGATCCTGTTAACGGCAAAATCAGCCTGAGCATGAAAGCAACTCAACCAGGCCCTTGGGAACAAGCGGGCAACAGCATCAAGACAGGCGATATCCTGACAGGTGAAGTGAAGCGTTTGGTTGATTTCGGTGCATTCGTTGAAGTGGCTCCTGGCGTGGAAGGTTTGGTTCACGTTTCCCAAATCGCTCATCGTCACGTTGCTACACCTTACGAAGTATTGAAGCAAGGCCAATCTGTACAAGTGAAAGTGCTTGATTTCAACCCTGCTGATAAGCGTGTAAGCCTCAGCATCAAGGAAACAGAAGAAGCTCCTGCAGCACCAGCACCGAAGTCTGAGAAAAAGTAAAAGAAGAATTGAACAATCCAAATGTATCCCTTACGAACCAAGCAATGAGCGTTACGCTTGCTGAGCGTTTTGGCGATATGTTGAATAAGTTCAAAAACTAATCTATTCATAAATGCAAATAACGGCGGACTCCCTAGAGTCTGCCGTTTATTTTTGTACTGTGCATCAAATAATAGCATCAGACAAGGAAGGGGTGTTGTCTCGATGACTTCATCAGGTGTGTTGTCAGTAGCGGTGTGGATTTGCTTTGCAATCTTGATAGCAAGTGGTTGGCGTACGCCCCTATTCGCGGCTGCTACGCGGTTGCAGGTGATTATTGTCGGACTTAGCTGGCTGCTTCTTCACAATTGGACGATAACGCTGTCATTCGGCAATCACATAAATGGTGCATGGGTGCTATGGATGGTGTTGGCTGTATTTTTCTTGGGCAACAGTCAGGTGGGAAGCTCATTACTGTATGTGGCCATGTCGCCATGTTAGCTGCAATTTGGATGTGGCTCGAACTATTAAGCCGATTTTCCATGCAAATGTCGAATTCTCAAACAAACATTTGGCTAATAGCAGGCATCTTCTCGTGTTATATTCTGTTGTTTACAACGAATTGGCAGCTGCAATGGATCATCTTGACACTAGGGTTAACCTTAGGAGAGGTTCTCATCCATCTGCGTCTGCATATGTTAATCACTGCTGGAGAAGGGCAAGTTCAGGATGTATGGTGGCTGTCGTTTCTGCTTGTTCGTATGATGTCAATTATGATCGTGTGGATGAAAGAACGGTTTTTGAAAGGGCTTCTTGGCTCCGAACAATAGTGGGGAATGCGCTTTCTTCGAGTATTTCAACCATTTACGTTAGCCAAGAACCGCTTTTTTTGATATGATGATGTACGTGTATAGTTGCAAAATATGAAGGAGTGAACTGCATGGCAAAACCCATTGTTGCCATTGTCGGGCGGCCGAATGTCGGCAAGTCCACCATTTTCAACCGAATCATCGGCGACCGATTGGCTATAGTGGAGGACAAGCCTGGTGTAACTCGTGACCGTATATACGGAACGGGAGAGTGGATTGGCAAGCCGTTCAATATTATCGACACAGGCGGAATCGAAGTTTATGGTGAAGATGAAATGCTGCGTTCCATCCGCGTACAAGCGGAGCTTGCGATAGAGGAAGCAGATGTAATTGTATTTATGTGCGAAGCGAAGTCCGGCGTAACGCAAGCGGATGAAGAAGTGGCACAGATGTTATTCCGCTCAGGCAAGCCGATCGTTCTAGCGGTAAATAAAGTCGACAACATGAGTCGTATGGATGACATTTATGAATTCTACAGCCTTGGCTTTGGGGATCCAGTTCCGATTTCAGGATCTCACGGTACAGGGATCGGTGATTTGCTGGATGAAGTCGTAAATAATCTCCCGGATTTATCGGATGAAGAATATGATGAAGATGTCATTAAGGTAGCCCTGATCGGCCGACCGAACGTAGGTAAGTCTTCTCTGGTTAACGCAATACTCGGCGAAGAGCGCGTTATCGTCAGTGATGTAGCGGGAACAACACGCGATGCAATCGATACACCGTTCGAGAAGGACGATCAAAGGTTCGTGCTCATCGATACGGCGGGTATGCGCAAGCGTGGCAAAGTATATGAGACGACTGAAAAGTACAGTGTCATGCGCTCGATGAAGGCAATTGAGCGAGCAGACGTCGTACTCGTCGTGATTAATGGTGAAGAAGGAATTATTGAACAAGACAAGCATATTGCAGGCTATGCGCATGAGGCAGGCAAGGCGGTGCTGTTCGTTGTCAATAAATGGGATATCGTTAATAAAGATGATAAAACCATGCAGCAATTCGAAACCAAGATTCGCGACCATTTCTTATTTATGACGTACGCACCGATTGTGTTCTTGTCTGCGAAGACTAAGCAGCGTTTACATAAACTGCTTCCTGTCGTACAGCATGTTGCTCAGCAGCATGCCAAACGCATTCCAACACACTTGTTAAATGACGTTGTAACTGATGCAGTCGCCTATAATCCGCCGCCAACGGATAAGGGAAGACGTCTCAGAATCAATTATGCGACGCAAGTTGCGGTTAAACCGCCAACGATCGTCGTATTCGTTAATGATCCTGAACTGATGCACTTCTCCTATGAGCGATATTTAGATAATCGTATCCGTGCAGCGTTTGACTTTGAAGGGACACCGATCCGGATATTCACACGCCGGAAATCCGACGAAAGTTAGGAGCGAGCGGAATTGACGCTATCTATTATCGCAATTGTAGCGAGTTACCTTCTCGGTTCAGTCAGCTTCAGTCTTCTGATTGGAAAGTGGCTTCGTGGTATTGATATTCGTCAACACGGGAGCGGTAATGCGGGAGCGACCAATACGTTGCGCGTATTAGGCAAAGGGCCGGCGGTTGGGGTTCTCCTGCTTGATGCAGCAAAAGGAATGGTAGCCGTTCTGATGGGGTATTTGCTATCGGATTACACATGGGTCATGGTGCTATGCGGGATTGCCGCCATCGTTGGTCATAACTGGCCCGTTTATTTTCGCTTCCGCGGGGGGAAGGGGATTGCTACCACAATTGGGGTGTTGGCCGTTTTAGCTTTTTGGCCAGCCCTATGTGCTGGCATTATCGCGATTGCATCAATTGCTTGGAAACGTTATGTTTCGTTAGGATCATTGCTTTTTGCTGGACTGACTCCGATATTTATTTTGTTGTTCCAGTATGATTGGAGCATTTCTGGGGCAGTTTGCTGTTATG